>JBNKGN010000057.1:5600-13304 GCA_050289845.1 Crocinitomicaceae bacterium
AACCCAGGTACGCTTGTTACGCGTTTTAGAAACGGGCGAATTTATTCGTGTTGGGTCTTCTAAAGTAATCAAGACCAATGTGCGGGTAGTAGCAGCAACGAACGAAAATATGCGGCAAGCCATTGCACAAGGGAAATTTCGAGAAGATTTGTTCTATCGATTGAGTACTGTTCCCATTTCTTTGCCCCCGTTACGTCAGCGCCAGGAAGACATTCATTTGTTGTTTCGAAAATTTGCAAGTGACTTTGCTGATAAATACCGTATGCCTGTCATCAAATTAACGGACGACGCGGTATACATGTTGAATTCCTACTCGTGGCCAGGAAACATTCGACAGTTAAAAAATTTGGTCGAGCAAATCTCCGTGATTGAAACGGAACGCGAGATTGATGCGGTGAGTCTTCAATCCTACCTTCCAGCAGAAAAAGACAACAGTCCAGCTGTGATTCCCGAAGGAAAGGACAGCATTAACGAACGAGAATTAATGTACAAGTTCTTGTTTGACATGAAGAAAGACCTAACTGATTTGAAAAAGTTGGTCGTTGAAATGATCTCAAACGGTGGTGAAATGGATCTGGATCGCGAGCAAACGCAAGTATTCAATCGAATGTATGAAGATATTTCGAGCAATCCACAACGCCATATGTTGCCCCCAGCACCAACTTCGCCAGTGATATCTCATCCGAACAATGAAGTGGATCGGTTTGAAGAACACGAAGAGGTAGAAGAATCGCTTTCTTTAGAGGATACAGAAAAAGAATTGATTAAAAAAGCATTGCAAAAACATAAGGGAAAACGCAAACATGCCGCTTCTGAATTGGGAATTAGTGAGCGTACTCTTTATCGCAAAATAAAAGAATACAATCTTTCGGAATGATTCGTTGGACCTTTGGCATAGCGTTATTATTCGTTCTCAGCAGTTGCTGGCCAGCACGGGTGTCGTTTGTTGATACAGGAGGCATGCCCGAAGAATGGAAAAGCTTCTACGTGACTACATTGCGCAACAACGCACCCAATACTCCTTTGAGCTACGACGCTACGCTTTCTGAGTTGATTAAAGACGGACTGCAGAACAATTCCCGATTAACGCTCAATCAAACGAGCGATAGTGCAGATGTAAATATCGAAGGTGTTATAACGAATTATTCGATCACACCAATTGCCCTCCAGGAAGGTGACAATGCCGCGCAAAATCGATTGTCGGTCACAGTTCAATTCGAGATTTTTATTGCAACTCCAGAAGCTTCAACGATGAATGTAACCAGTACGCGTTTTATTGATTACGATTCAAACACGGATTTAGGCACGGTCGAATCCGAACTTTTAGGAGAAGTCAACAGTCAAATTGTGCAAGACGTTCTAAACAAATTAATGTCAAATTGGTGATGCTAACGACGAAAGAAATAGGCTATTTCATTGGGAATCCCAGTTCCGTTGCTCCATCAAATTTAGCAGAATTGAAGGAAATGGCGGACAAATATCCGTACGCACAACTGTTTTCAATTTTGTACTTAAAAGGGATGAGTACGAGCAATTCTGTTGATTTCGAATCTGCTTTAAAAGACCACTCGTATCGCATTTCTGATCGTGCCCAATTGTACGCCTTGATTCATGATCATGGAGCACAAGAAGCAACGTCACATAAGGAATCATCTGAAATAGCAGAAATTCCTGTAAGTGCAGTACCATCCGTTAATCAAGTAGAAATCAATTCCGAAGAAATAGGAATCGAGGCTATCTCTGAAGAAGAAGTTAATACGATCGATGTCATACTTTCAGAAACCATTGCTGAGTCGAACGAAACTGTCGTCACACCTGCAACGGAAGAAGTGCCAGAAGAGAGTGCGACACCAACAGAAGTCATTAAGGAAGCGGAGCCATTGCAGACAAGTACGAATTCGGACCCCGTTGTCATGGAAGAGTCCCCCGTAGCAGAAATCGCAAAAGAATTAGGAGAAGAAGAAACGACTGAAGCACCTATTGAAATTCCGAGCGATCCATTGGAAGAAAGTATATTGCACCACGTTCTTGCCAATAATTATCAATTACCTGCACTTTCTGAGGAAGAAGAAGCAGAATTATTGGCTCGACAGCAAAAAGAAATTTCAGAAGAAAAAGAAGTGCTTCCCGTGGAAGAAATCGAAGAAGAAACGGATGCTTCATTCGAAGTTGAAACGCGTCAAACCTTCACTGGATGGTTGCATGCGAACACGAATTATGAAACGCCGAAATCAACTGAAAAAGAAGCTATCACCGCGGTAGTCAAGGACTTCTCTGATTTTGACCCTATGGAATCACTCTTCGGAACGGTTGAAAAACCGAAAAAAGAATTCTATTCTCCAGCAAAAAAAGCAAAAGAAAGTTTGAATGAAAATCAGTTGCCCGTAAGCGAAACTTTGGCAAAAATTTACTTGATGCAAGGCAATTATCCGAAAGCAATTGAAGCATATAAAGAATTATCCTTGGCTTTTCCAGAAAAAAAGATTTTCTTTGCAAACCAAATTGAAGATTTACAGAAAAAATTAAATAAATAATAATGGTAGGAATTATAACAGCCATCATCCTTTTAGCAAGTGTTTTACTTGTTTTCGTTGTTTACATCCAAAATCCGAAAGGGGGTGGATTGAGTTCTGATTTCGGAGCTGCACAGCAAATTGGAGGTGTTCAAAAAACGAACGACTTTATTGACAAAGCAACGTGGTCATTGGCAGCAATCATCGGTGTATTGAGTGTTGTTCTTACAATTAAGACAATGTCACCACCCGTTCAAAAGAAGTCAAAACAAGACGATAAAAAAGAACAACCAAATCAACAAGGTCAAAATCCGAACAACCAAAACGGAAACGGAACGCCTAAATAGTCGATTGAAAAAAGCATTTGAAAGTCCTGATGATTTCGTCAGGACTTTTTTTTGTGTCTAACTATTTTATTCCCAAAAAGAAATAAAATGCCTTATCGTGTCACTCTGTCACACACTCTGACACTTTTTTAGTCCGTGGGGAACATTTTGTCTGTTTTCCTTCAATGGCATAGAATTGGGGCAATGGGATTCGTAAATTTTAATTTAAAATTCAAAGAAATATGTCAATTACATTCAAACCACTTGCAGACCGCGTTCTTATCGAACCAGCACCTGCAGAGCAAATGACTGCCAGCGGAATCATCATCCCTGACTCGGCAAAAGAGAAACCGTTAAAAGGTAAAGTGATTGCTACTGGTAATGGAAAAGCGGACGAGCCAATGACCGTTAAAGTTGGCGAAGAAGTTTTGTATGGTCAATATTCTGGAACCGAAATTAAATTGGACGGAAACACTTATTTGATCATGCGTGAATCGGACATTTACGGAATTTTTTAACATTTAAAACAAACAACAAAAATGGCTAAGGACATTCATTTTGATATTGAAGCGCGCGACGGACTTAAACGAGGCGTTGACGCTCTAGCAAATGCAGTTAAAGTAACATTGGGACCGAAAGGACGCAACGTTGTTATTGGAAGAAAATACGGAGCTCCACACATCACAAAAGATGGTGTCTCGGTGGCAAAAGAAATTGAATTGAGCGATCCAATCGAAGACATGGGGGCTCAAATGGTAAAAGAAGTCGCTTCAAAAACTGCGGATATTGCTGGTGACGGAACAACAACCGCAACGGTATTGGCACAAGCAATTATCACTGCGGGATTGAAAAACGTTGCTGCTGGAGCAAATCCAATGGATCTGAAACGCGGAATTGATAAAGCGGTTAAACATGTTGTTGAGAATTTGAAACAACAATCGAAAGAAGTTGGATCCGACAACGATAAAATCAAACAAATCGCGACTATTTCGGCAAACAATGACGAAGCTATTGGCGCCTTGATTGCACAAGCGATGAAAGTAGTTGGAAACGACGGTGTTATTACGGTTGAAGAAGCGAAAGGAACGGAAACGGACGTAAAAACCGTGGAAGGAATGCAATTCGATCGTGGATACCTCTCCCCTTATTTCGTTACAAATACGGATAAGATGATTACAGAGATGGATAATCCAATGATCTTGATTTGTGACAAGAAAATCTCGAACATGAAGGAGTTGTTGCCTGTTCTTGAACCAGTTGCTCAGTCTGGGAAACCACTTTTATTAATTGCTGAAGACGTTGACGGAGAAGCATTGGCAACTTTGGTTGTTAACCGTATTCGCGGATCGCTGAAAATTGCTGCTGTGAAGGCACCGGGATTTGGCGACCGTCGTAAAGCCATGTTGGAAGACCTTGCGATCCTAACGGGTGGACAAGTTATTTCAGAAGAGCGTGGTTTGAGCCTTGAAAATGCAACTTTGGACATGTTGGGAACTGCTGAAAAAGTAGAGATCGACAAAGACAATACTACCATCGTTAACGGTGGCGGTGAAAAATCTGGTATCGAAGCACGCATTGGTCAAATCAAAGCGCAAATTGAAGCTTCCACATCGGACTACGATAAAGAAAAAATGCAAGAGCGTTTGGCCAAATTGGCTGGAGGAGTTGCAGTACTTTACGTAGGTGCACCGACGGAAGTTGAGATGAAAGAGAAGAAAGATCGCGTGGATGATGCACTTGCGGCGACGCGTGCTGCCGTTGAGGAAGGAATTGTTCCTGGAGGTGGTGTTGCGTTGATTCGTTCCATTGAAGGCATTGAAAGCCTAAAAGGTGTAAATGACGACGAGCAAACAGGTATCGCTATTGTAATGCGCGCTATTGAAGAGCCATTGCGTCAAATCATCTCCAATGCTGGTGGTGAAGGAGCGGTGATCGTGCAGAAAGTGAAAGAAGGTTCGGGCGACTTTGGATACAACGCGCGTACAGATACTTTCGAAAACTTGTACGAAGCTGGTGTTATCGACCCAACAAAAGTAACGCGTATTGCTATCGAAAACGCAGCATCCATCGCATCGATGTTGTTGACGACCGAATGTGTCATCACAGACCAACCTGAGGAGGAAGGTGCTGGAATGCCAGGAGGTATGCCAGGTGGAATGCCAGGAATGATGTAATGTTACATGGTCACTTCGAGATCCTCAGAACTCGAAGACACCGTGTTAAGAATATAAAAGGTCAATTTCGATTGGCCTTTTTTCCGATGCGTGCTTCCTGATTTGCTCAGATAGTACGGTCGACTCTATATAGGAACCCTCGATTTTTCGGGGGTTCTTTTTTTTTGTGAAACAGCGCATAAAAAAAGGAGCGATTTCTCGCTCCTTCTCCTTGAATTCTTGTGGATTTATTTGTATCCGATAAATGCTTCTTTCGAATCGATCACATCCGTCACAAATGCTTTGAAGTCCTCGTACTCCTCAACAGAGATGTCTCTCCAATCAGGTGTTGCCACAACGACCACTTCCAATTTATTCGGAGCGATTTTCTTGTACGTACGCTCATACGAATGTCCTTTGTATGTCAATCGAACATTCTCTGGAATCTCCGTAAACGCTTCGTTATCTCCTAACACAATCGTGTATTTTGTTTCGTAGCGATCGATACTTTCGTATTTCAAGTAGTGAATTGGGTACTTACGCGTTTCTTTTTCAATGATGCGTCCCGTGTATGCTTCACTCACAACAGGAAGTTCGATAATTTTAATTCCACCGATTTTCTTGATTTTCTCTTTTACAGAAACCTCAGTTGTATATACAAGTGAATCTGCTTTTTTCTCGATGCTAATGTTGTAAACCGAATCTACTTTCATGTTATCATCAAACATGTGATCAAAATGCTCAAATACTCGTTCTTTCAACATTTCGTTGTTTGGCTCTTCCAATTCTGAACGGTAATACGAACGTGTTGCACCGTACAATTCTGCATTGATCGTAGCTTTCTTTTCTTCGTCAGTAACCGTCAATGTCACGTCATACTTGTGAACGTTTGGTTGACGTTTTGGATCTTCGATCAATTCCAATTCAAACGTATCCCCTTCCGAGTATTTGTAAGGAATCTCCAATACTGTAGCTCCACGCAGTGTACGTGGTAAGGCCTTGTATGGCAAGTTTTTGTCTGTCAATTCCAAGAAACGTTGTTCTCCATCAATAGTAACACGAACAATACAGTGGTTGAAATTCTGACTTGGAAGAACCAAATCGCGTTTTGCATTATCACCTGTCAATACAAGTACGAGGTTTGCTTCCAAATCTGCCATTTGTGCAAGTGCTACATACAAAGTCGAGAAATCTTTACAATCTCCGAGTTTCGTGTTAATAGTCTTGCTAGGCTTTTGCGGTACGTAACCACTTTGTTTGAAGGAAACGTGACTGTAATTGAAATTCTCCATCATGTATTCGTAGATACGACGTGCTTTTTCATCGTCTGAAATTGTGCTAAGATCTTCCTCTGGGAAAAGTCCTTTGAAAACTTTCACCACGTCTGAATTTGTCTCTAATTGTGATCGCACCAAATCTGAGTACCAGAAAGCAATGTCCGTCCAACTTTTAATCGAACTCATGTGCAAGTACATGAAGACATCTTCGCGCTCTGGCATAAAATCTTCGTACGATGGTTCTCCATCCTGATCTTCCAATGTCCATGTGTAGACTTTGTAATCGTCTTTCTCCACTACCTCTGACTCCAAAGAACCGTTTGTAACTTCAAAGTTCATTTGAATCGCATTAGGAACGATAATTGAGTAGGTTGACAAAGCCATTGGGTGATACGAATCCAATTGTGTTGTCGATACGTAATCTTTGTAGAAACGTCCATAACCATTAAAATACGTTTCATAATCGATGTGAATCACATCCCCTATTTCCAAACCGTTAAAAACAAAACTTGAATAGTTCGATTCTGCTGGAACAATAGAACCGTTTTTCTTAATGATTTCCGACTTAATTACCTGAAATCCTGAGTAAATACCCAAGTTGTATTCTGTCATTCGTTCTACACCTTGCGTCGAAGTAATTTCGTAGACGTACGTGTAACGACGTTTCCCTCCTGCTTGTTCATAGAGTTGTACTACTTTCTGATCCAACAACATATTGTATCCGTAGTTGTTCTCTGTAATTTTACCACGCTCTTCTTTGATGAATTTGTAGATGTCTTCTACACGGTAATCCTCCACAATATCGGGTTGATTCGTAATGTCTCGAATTTTTCGACGCAACTCACTGTTCGCGCTATTGTGAAGTAAGGATTTGTTGTATTCTTCGATAGCAGCGTCCTGTGCACCTGTTTGAAGCAAAGCATCTCCATACGCTTCCATTGATGTAAACGAGTACGGATAGATATCCAACAATGCCAATGCGTAAGGCTTCGATTGCAAGTACATTCCGTATGCCTGGTAGCAATACACAACGTTCTTTTGAAATTGAAGTTCAGGGTTGTTATCAGCGATCTCTTTGTAAATTGAAATCACTTTAGCCGAATTGTTCATATCGCTGTAGTAGCGTGCCAAACGCATTCTCAAATCGTAGGAAAAGTATTTCTTATTCAATTTCTTGTAATACGTATTCATTTTCTTTTCGTCCTCCAAAAGCGAACCGTAGAACGGCACATACACCATCATGGATTCAATGCTTCCTGCGGCATACGTAGAATTCACAATACGATCCAAATACAAACGTGTTTTTGCGCGATCTTCCAATCGAATGGCTTTTAATAAACCACACACATTCGTTGTAACATCATCGTCCATCATTCCTGATAACTTATCGAGAAATGCCTCCATATCACCGTAGCTCATACGGAACAATTCCTGA
>JBNKGN010000058.1:0-13220 GCA_050289845.1 Crocinitomicaceae bacterium
GCAACAGCTCGATTGAACAAGCATACTTTTGTTTGAAAATGGCAGAAAACAATTTTTTGTTTGTTGTATTGTTTGATGCGAGATTAAGATATATCACAATCACACAATTCAATCATATGTGTTGAATCGCTTTGATTGTCTTGACCAGTACAGTTAGTGAAAATTATCAGCGAACTTATAATAAATGTTATTTGTACTCTGGTTTTCATGCTCTATAACGGTTTCGCAGTAGGCAATGTGGCGCTATCTCTCAAGTGTGATCGTGCGCCATTTTGCTTACTGTGTGTTATAAGCTTTCATTTTTTCATTTACTTCGTCTGCAAATTCTTTCGAATGTTCTTGTGATAACCAACAGACACTAGTGAATAAGGGTGAGTCATAAAATCTATTTATTATCCAATCACCATCATCATTTTTAATTAATTCCGTTTTGCTGGAGAATTTTCCAAGTAATATTATTTTCATTCCGGCGTAAATCGGTATACTGCAATTACAACATTGAATAGTTCTTGAAAAAAAGGTTATTGTATCTTTTTTGATATCTCCTTTAAGAATACTTTCAATTGCTACCGTTGACTTTAGCAAATGTTCTGTTTGGTAAAAGTTCTTTTTTTTATTCAGATGTCTTAATCTTTTTTCATTTACTATTCCTGAAACAACATCTACCGTGTCAATAGTGATGATTTCACCAATTACAATTGCAGATGATCGTTTCACAATTGTGTCCAAATTCATATTTCCACAAGAACATCCGAAAGTTAAAGACGAATTGTAAAAAACGAATATTAATATTATTAAGTATCCTTTCATTGCTTATAACTAATTCCTTTCACCTACCAATATACAATTCTTCCTCGATTTTCCTAAAGCAAGAAAAAAAACACTCATTTTCTCAAAAAAAATTATTTAGCAGAATCTCCAGAATTTCGGAGCTAAAGCCGAATTTAAACGGTTGTAAACGAAAAACAATCGACAGAAAATGACAAATAACCGAATTTGATTTGGGGGCTGCCGCAACTTTGTATCGTCGATTCAACGGAAGTGTTGATGAAGGACGCAAAAATCAAGTAATGTTCTAAAAAATTGTACAGATGAACGCATTGAGAAACAAAGTGAGTTTGATTGGCCGCCTAGGAGCGACGCCAGAGATGGTAACATTGGAGAGTGGGAAAACGTTGGCGCGTTTCAGTCTCGCGATTAATGAGCGCTATAAAGACAAACAAGGCGAGTGGCAGACACAGACACAGTGGCACAACATGACGGCGTGGGGAAATACCGCAACACTCGTGGGGCGGTTGCTAAGTAAGGGTCAGGAAGTCGTGGTCGAAGGTCGCCTTGTCAATAAAAGCTACGAAACCAAATCGGGCGAGAAGCGCACTTCAACAGAGGTCGAGGTGAGTGAGTTTTTGATGTTGTCTGCGAAGAACGATGGAACGTCCAAGAATTGATGCTTGCGAGGAAGTTCGCATAAGAAGAGCCGGGACCGGGATTCCCGCGAACGGCTCTATTTTCTTTACCACTAAACACTATCGTATGAATCACGTGAATTTAATCGGAAAAATGACAAGCCAACCGCGTTTTTACATTCTTCCAAACGGTCGTAAAGTTGCACAGTTTACAATGGCAACCAAGGATACCTACCTCGATGAAGAGGGAAATCCAAAAGATAAAAAACACTGGCACCGCATCGCTGCCTGGGGACGATGGACACAAGTCTTAGAAGAGTTGAGCAATGTCGGAATGGAAATGGCCATCGAAGGCAAATTGACTACTCGATTTTACCATAAAGGCGGCGAACGCCACTTTATTTCAGAGGTGGAAGTAAACGATCTCGTCATTTTATAAACAAATACCTAATCACACTACTATGCAAACGCTGAAGAACAACGTAACACTAATCGGAAGTTTGAGTTCCAAGCCAGAGATTACCAATTTTGAAAATGGAAGCAAGGTCGCCCGTTTTCGAGTGGCAACAAATCGTTATACCATGAAAAACGAAAAAGCCCGTGTCGAATGGCACCGCGTCTTCGCCTGGGGAAACATGGCACAGTTTATTGAGAATCACGCACGCTTGGGAAAAGAACTCGCTATTCACGGACGTTTGGTAAACCGCACCTACCTCAGTACGGATGGCAAAGAACGCCAAATCACTGAAGTGGAGGTGAAACACGTGATTGGATTGTAAAATTTCAACCTAACCTACCTACAATCTACACGTGAGAAACCCTGGCAACACCGTTGTCGGGGTTTTCTTTGTCGAAGTGTAACATTTTTTATCTTAGATTGTCTAACGGTCGAATTCTATCTACGTATGAAATTAGTTGTTACTGCCATTTTTTTCTTTTTGACCGTTAACGTACTACACAGTCAAATACTTGTTGGAACCATCAACGATCCGAACGGTGAACCCATCCCGTTTGCAAAAGTCTGGGTAAAAAGCACCAGTTTTGGTACCGTTGCGAATGGTAAAGGCGAATACAGTTTGGAATTTAAAGATACCGCAACCGTTCTATTGCGATATTCGGCGATTGGATACGAGCCGCTCGATACGATTCTTTTTATTGATCCTACAACAACATACAGCTCACCGATGTTGCAATCCGTGGTTCAGGAAGTCCAAGAAGTTACTGTAGAAGCAGTCAACAAGAGAAAGCGCGGAAAAGAGTTTATGAAACGTGTGATCGACAAACGCAGTGATTTTTTGGATGCGGGAAACACATATATGTGTAATACCTATTGCTTCACTTCTTTGGACAAACGTACCGAAAACACATCGGACACCATCCCCGATACCGCGCCCGTCAATCGAAAAACGATGAACATTACCGAATGGTATGGGCAATCTTACTACGAGGCAAATGGGCGTTACAAAGATATTATTAGCGGCTATCGCGATTATGCTGACAAAGCGAATAGTTCCGTGTCGGTTTCCGTTTCATTTTCTGACGACGAGCTCGGCGAGCAGGGAGCGTTGCCTACCAATCCCTACATTTTGGTAGACGGTTTGGAAGATGCTGACATCAATATTTTTCGAAATACGATAAGTGCGCCTTTGATTTCGCAACGACCACTTGTATCGCCACTAGCCTTTAATGCTTTGTTGAGTTACAATTTTTATCTCGAAGGATCCTTTTTTGAAGACGGACAGCATATCGCAGAGATCAGGGTGGAGCCTGTTTTCGAGCAGGAAGGACTTTTTTATGGAACGCTTTTCATCAATATGAATACGTTGGCGCCTGTTTCTTACGAACTGGGAATCAATTCTGGAGCAATGCACTATTTCAAAGACATGCGGATTATTGCCAAATACGAATTGATCAATGGTGTTCCGATGCCTGTTAAGCGCGAGTTCGTCTATTTGATCAAGGAAGGAAAAGATTTTATCCATGGAAATATTCTTGTTTCACACAATGATTACCAGTTCAATTTCGATTCAAGTGAACGCGGCTTTTGGACAGAAACGAGACGGTACGAACCAACAGCATTTGACACAGACAGCACGTATTGGTCAGAAAAAAGACCCTTTTTGTTAAGCGAAGGCGCGAAAGAATTTATCGTGGTTCAAGACAGTATTCGTGATTATGAATCCAGCGAAGATTATCTACGGGAACAAGACAGTACCTACAACACATTAACGGTGTGGGACTTTTTATTCAACGGTGTCGGTTTCCGAAATACATTTAAAAAACAAGAAATTCGCATCATTCCGCTTACAGAACAAGTTATATTTTTTGGTGTTGGCGGGTATCGTCATGCGTTGGGTGGCTACTATAAGAAGGAATTCGATAACGGAAAAGCAATTACGATTCGTCCACGAATTGATTACGGATTTAATAACAAGGATTTCAAAGGAAGTTTGGGCATTGGTTTCACCTACAATCCGTTGAGGTTTGCCAAAATATTTGTTGAGGGAGGTGATATCTACGATTTTGTCAACAGCTATGAGAGTATTCAAGGAACTTTGGGTCCAGCGAATAGAGTGAGGAACCAACGCATTGCCGTGAACCACGACTTCGAAGTAGTTAATGGATTGTATTTAGCGACCAATCTTTTGTATTCCCAGCGACGGTCTATTGACAACCTGACCTATCCTGATTGGGTCGAGGTTTTTGGTAATTTCTCGGAACCCACACCGTTCGACAATTACAATATTTTCATGACAGAAATTGAGATCGCATATTATTTCCAACAACGCTATATTATCAAACAAGGAAAGAAGTTTATTACCAGCAGCCGTTGGCCACGCCTTTCATTACTTTACCGCAAGGGGTACCCGAAAATTTTGGGAGGACAGTCCGATTTCGACTTTTTGGAGTTGCGGATGGAGGACCGATTGGATTTTAAAGGACTGGGACAATCCGAAGCGAAATTTACCGCAGGAAGCTTTATTAGAAAAAAGGATTTGCGCATTATTGAGAACAAATATTTTAGAACGTCCGATGCTTTTTTCTTTTCCAACCCTGTGAATTCGATGCAAATGTTGGATACGTCTTTGAATACCTCAAATTCTTACCTGCAGGCGAATTTCATCCATCACTTCAATGGTTTCTTCCTGAACAAAGTTTGGTTAATCAACAAATTGGGACTTGAGGAAACGATCGGTGGAGGAGTTCTTATGGTTCCCGATTCCAAGTTCAGTCAAATCGAATTTTACGTTGGCTTGGAACGCATGCTTCGTATCAGAAAACAATTGTTTAAAATCGGGGTGTATGCCGTTGCTTCGGACAACAACTTCGACAAAGCTGCGATTCGCTACAAGTTCGGAATCAATTTCTACGATTCGTTCCGCAAAAAATGGGATTATTAATAATTCCGATAGTCATTCCACAATTTTGTACGCACCCCCACAAGAATGAAAGTTCCAACGGTATTGCTTTGAACGTTGTAACGCATGTTCGTCTCGGCGAAAACAGTGGAGTACATAAGTTTTGGAAACAATCGGCTGGCAGAAGCGCGCACCAAAATGCTGTTCTGTTGATTGCCCTGACCAATAAAGTGACCGTATTCATACGGGCGATTAACATACGGTTCATAAATGTCCCCGCCGTAATTATACCCATTGGCATCCCCTCCCTGGAGTGAATAACTCACAAATCCATAAAAATCCCAAAGCTTGATGTGATAATTAACTTCCCCGAGAATTTCGGCAAAATTAGCACCGTACGGATGCGCGAGTGGTAAGCCCTGATTTCCATAATTTAATTGTGGATTGAGGTGAGCGTAGGTATACGGTCGAACAAAGTTGAACTCTGTTCGGACGTACAAACGTCCTTTTTGCGTTCGAAAGGTTTTTTTCATTCCCAATTGCCCTCCAAATTTATTCGCCCACCATTGACTGTGTGCCCGTATTTCTGCGAGATAAAATTCATCCAGGATAAATTGCGTGTATAAGGTATAGCCACGAAAACGTGCGGTCAAGTCGATTCCCAGCAAAACATTGTCCGAAGATCCTATCGCGTATTCTTGCGGACGGTAGAAAACGATAGGGTTTAGGTATTCGACATCAAAGCCTCTGTGGAGCAATGTGTCTTTCGGATTGAAAACAACCGTCTCGAAAATTCCAATGTTCAACCAATTGGTCGCATTTACGGAAATATGATGGGTCGAAGCGAATTTTCCCTTCCAGTTGTTTTGAGTGCCTTCTCGAAGAAATTGATACAAAATGGAGTATTCAGCCCGCCAAAAGCGCGCACGAATTAACCCAAATGGATACGGATTTCCAAAATCACTCAGAAAGAGTGAGCGAGAACCTTCCCCATAAAAATTATGGTCAACGCCAACCTGGAAATTAAAGATCTGATTCGGGGTATATGAAACGCGCGAACGAATGTCCGTATACCATCCTGTGTTTCCGCTTTTCCATTGCAAATACGATTTTGGACGATACGAACTGTCTCCACCGTAAATGCCCTGAACAGCTTTGATGTTGACATGAAGTTTTTGGTTCCAAAGCGCATTCCAATGTACCCCCGCTCCAACGCGGTAGCCAAAACCATCGGAATTAGAGGCTTGGGAATAGAAGCTGTTGCCGTCAACGAGTGCTCGAAGGTGGATTTTTTTATAGGAATAAGTTGAGGGTTTGGCGATCGAAATGTAGGGCTTCAAAAAGGAGTGATCGCGAAGTCCAAAGCTCGAATACCGATTGAATTCAACTCCCAATGTAAGGTCTTCCACTTCTCCGGGAAGGTAATTAGGGAGTATTTGCAGAATATCAATACTGGCATTATTCGTGGATGGAAGTCCAATAATTGTATCCTGTCCGAAACCAATCGAGCTGACAAACAATGCTATGAAAACCAATTGCTTCATTAAAAATCGTTGTAATGATTGATGAGCCCCGTGCGAATTCCCAGTTGAAATATCGTCCCTGAATAGCCGTTCGCTTCCGAAGTCGATCGAAGTACCGATTTTCCAAATACGGAAAAATTCAGTTTTCGATTGAAGCGATAACCCATTTCAACTTGAAGGTTGGAAACGTTAAAATTTTGGGTTAATCCCGGGTTTGAAAGTGCATTTGTTGGCAGTAAATCACGTGGATTGTAACTGTCTAATAAGCTATATGAAAAGAGAAGATCCACGTAAATTCGTTGCCATTCGTAATTGGTTCGGATGATTAATT
The DNA here is from genome assembly GCA_050289845.1 of Crocinitomicaceae bacterium. Classification (GTDB taxonomy): domain Bacteria; phylum Bacteroidota; class Bacteroidia; order Flavobacteriales_D; family Crocinitomicaceae; genus UBA4466. The sequence continues at coordinate 6,620 of JBNKGN010000058.1, forward strand.
CCTGCACGCCGTCGCCGCGAATATGTCCCAAAGGAAGGTTGTAGTGCGTATAATTCAAACGAGGATTTTGGGAAGCGTACATGCCATCGGGCAAATAATTGTATTCCAATTGCACCATAAAATCATTCAACCCGAAGAAGTTGTAACCGCGGTAGCCAAGTTGGAATCCTGTTTTATCAAACGCCCAATTAGGCAATGCTACTTGTCCATAAACCAAATGTTTTTGGAGCAGTTGATAGCTGAAATTCAAGCCGATGAGACTATTGGTTTCATTGGGATCCAATAAACTGGCAACACCAGGAACGGGATTGTAGAACAAAGGATTAGCGGCACGGTAAGTCACGGAATCACCACGGTTCCAAACGACGCCTTCAAACAAACTCAATTGCAATTTTTCTGTTGGCAGCCAGGTAAAATAGTTGACCGAATATCCTTTCGCTTCGTAATAGGATTCCGCAGAACTCGTCAACGGGCGGCGCAGGAGATTTAATAGTTTTGCCCGCAAAACACGGATTTGAAATTTGGGATGTATTTTCCAATCGGCACGAAGATATGGCGCAGAATAGGAATTATCAGAAAGCAACAACGAGCGATAGCCCGATCCAATGAAGTGACTGTTGTTCCCCACGGCAATTGTCAGGCGGTTCCAGGGTTTATAAATAACATTTCCGATCGCATACGCATAATCGAATCCGTCAGTTTTAAAGTTTTTTGTTCGTCCCGCTCCAGGAACAACGGCATTCTGAGTAGCATACTGGCCATTCGCCAAATACAATTCGCCCAATTCTTTGTAATACGCGGATTCGTAACGCGCGAAAACGGCTTGATTTTCATAAAAAGAAGTGGAAAAGGACACTTTGTCAAGAAGGTCGCCTTCGATAAGAAATCCACGGGTGTTTTGTGTCAACCGTCGATCGCTTGTGTCAAGAATATCTGCCCCTAGCGAAAAATCAAAAGTAGGGGAGATCGTTAAAAAATAGTCGTCTCCGGTTATTTCGAAAAGATGTTTTTTGAAAAGTGTCTGTGTAAAATCATAATACTGCTTCGAAGAATCAATGATTGCAGGAATTAGATTGTACTCATTTTCTGTAACGGGAAAGAAGGCACCAGTGAGTGGTTGGGAAAGCTTATTTGCGAAGATTTGATCTTTAAAAAACGAATGTTGCGGCAGTAAACTCACTTGAGCGGATGCCTGCAATGTGCAAAGGAAACCGATGAAAAAGAGGATAGATTTCATCGTTTCAAAATGGCATTTGTTTTCGCGATAAACATAGGATTAAATAAATCTTCCTTGTTATAACGCAGTGCTTTGTTTTCTTCAACCGTAACAACGGCCCCACCCAATGCTTCCAAAATAGCCTGTCCCGCAGCAATATCCCATTCCATTGTAGGTGCAAACCTCGGGTAAATATCCGCCTTTCCTTCTGCGAGATCGAAAAATTTGAGCGCACTTCCACGATAGATATAGTGTAATTCACCAAACTTGCTTTCCAAGTGTTGCATAAATTTGTAGCGACTGCCGTGGGTATAACTGTGCGAACAAATTACTGTAACGGGGTTGTTTAATCGCTTTTTGAGGGGCATTTTTTTCCAGCGATCAGGCGCATCTATTGCATCAAAAGAAGCTTGAAACACGCCTGTATTCCCTCCTCCAAACAATATTTTTTGATTCACGGGGTCGGCAATGATGCCAAAAACAGCCTTTCCTTTCACAATATGGGCGATGTTTACCGAAAATTCATCGTTGCGTTGCAAAAACATGCGCGTTCCATCCAACGGGTCAATGCACCAATTCTCCTCCCAAAGTAACCGCTCAGAAAGTGTTGGATGTTCCTGTTCTTCTCCCAACATTGGAATGCCCGTGTCTCTTAAATATTCGGCAATAATTCGAGATGCTTTTAAATCAGCTTCTGTCACGGGTGAACCATCTTCTTTTCGAATGGCAACAACTTCCTTTTGATAAATCTCTACAATAACCCGAGAGGCGGCTATAGCAGCATGCAATGCGGTGATATATGAAGAAGGAAAGTTCAGAATGCTTTTTTATCAAAAATAGGTAAAAAGGGAGGATTCGAAAAATCTTTCATTGTTGTGATTTTGTGATCCATTGGAAAGACAGAATTCTTTGTTTGTAGATGAAAGTGGGACACAAAAAAAGGGACCTTTAAAAGTCCCTTTTGAATATGCGTACAAATCGACTAGTGCCTTACGACGACCTTTCGATTAATACTCGTTCCTTTTGATTCCACAATCACAAAATAGATTCCATTTCTAAATTCAGAAACATCAATCGTTTTTGATTCTGAAATGGTAGATTTCAAGATTTGATTTCCCAAAACATCCATGATACGAACAGTAGCTCCATCAGCACCTTCAGCAGTCACGGTAATTTGATCCGATGCTGGATTTGGGTGAACACCAACAGTTAATGCAGGTTTTTGCTCCTGAATCGTAAGTGGCGTAAGAATCACACTAAAATCAACAGAATCAAGATATGGATTCACAGAATCTCCAACGTAATAACGGTAAGTTGCTGTACCTGTATTACTGAAACTTGGTGTAATGTGCGAAGAAATAAATCCGTATTCGCCATCTACTGTATTTACAATTGTTTGCGACGTCAATGGCATTAAGTACAAATCAAGATCCATTGTTTGATCATCAATACACGTTCCACCGAAATTGTTGGTTTCATGTCCCCAACAAAGAAAGTCAACCCATGAAGAAGGAACATCCACACGACGACGGTTGATTACCCAACTTTGGTTTGTACCTGTATGGTTTTCAACGTGAATCTCATGAACGTGATCTGTCTCTCCAGTCGCGTAAAATGTATATACGTCACCCGCTAAATTTGTGGTTCCACCTTCAACGTAAATTTCAATCTGAGCAGATGCGCTCAAACTCAAACTAACGATGGCTAATAAGGAAAGTATTGTTTTTTTCATAGTCTTTCATTTTCGTACTTAAGCAAATATAACGATTAAGCCCATACCATTCAAGTAGTTTGCAACTATTGCGCCAAAAAATACAAAAAAAGGGAATCAAAGTATTGAAATCCTAAGAGGCACTGTTTTGGGCGTTTTAGAGTTTTTTCCTAAGGAGTTTGATGTCTTAGGGATTCAAGAGTAATTCACATTAAATGGAATTGCCATCGTTCGGAAATTCCACAATCAACAGCGGGACTGGGGTTTTACGGACGCGTTTGTCTTGCCTTCTGAACGAAGTTACGCACCTCTAAAGCCCAACAATGAGCACAAAAAAAGAGACCCGAAAGTCTCTTATCAAATAGGATTAAAATCAATTAGTGGCGCACCACCACTTTTCGACTAATGCGCCCTTCCTTCGAAGCGATCGTCACAAAATAGACACCGTTTCTATAATTCGAAACATCGATTATTTGGGATTCAGCAAATTGAGTATGGAGAACCTCATTTCCTAACAAATCCGTTATCAGGATCGTCGCGTCTTGAATTCCCTTCGCAGAAACAACCATTGATTCAGGAGCAGGGTTCGGCGCAACAACAAGGTCAAAGGTTTCAGCGGAAAGAGATGTTACACTAAGTGTCGACGTCACAGAAAGATCTACAGAGTCGATAAAATTCACACCGTCATTAGAAACATAATATCGGTAATGAGCCGTTCCTGCGTCAGGTGCATTTACATACGTAGAAACCAAACCTGCAGCTTGATCTACGATGATCTTTGTTCCAGAATTGAAGTATTCCATGGATGTCGTGTCATAACAATCTCCAAATTGACCACTGGGACCCCAACAGAAATAGTTGGACCAGTTCGCAGGTTGATTTACAATACGACGCGTGATCATCCATGTCTCATCCGATCCACTCAGGTTGGTAAAAAGAAAGTTGACCAAATGTTCGTTCGTTACGGCAGTGGAAAGCGTATAGTATTCCACCGAACCAGAAATGTCCGTTGTTGTGCCTTCAAGGTAAATTTCTACTTGAGCGGAGGCACTCCATCCCAAACCAGTTATCAATACAAAGGAGAGAAGTAATTTTTTCATGCTTGTTTATTTAAGAAGTACGTTCAAAATTAGACCGTTAAATACTAATAGACAAACAAATGAGCGTCAGAAGCTCCAATTTCTGAGAAAAAAGGAATAGAAGTATTGAAATCCTAAGCAGTCCTGTTTTTGCCCGAAGCGCTAGCTGTTTTGTGAAAATGTAAAGCGTAGGATTCCAAGAGTTTTCAGCAAGTTTCCATGCAACCTCCATGAAAAATACACTACTTTTGAAAGTACGGCAGGGTTTTTGAAATTCTGCAGTAAATTTTAAACCAGATAAAACATGAAAAAATTAGCGTTACTCCTTATTGGTTTCACATTCACTTTCGCTGCTTCAGCACAAGAAGGTGATGAAACACACGATGAATCAACAGGTAAAAAAGTGGCAGCCATTAAGTTGGTTGACATGGACGGAAACGAAGTGAACACTGGAGACCTTGGTTTTGACGGTCCGGTAATTATCAGCTTTTGGGCGACGTGGTGTTCTCCTTGTAAGCGCGAATTGAATACGATTCAGGATTTGTACGTCGATTGGCAAGAAGAATTTGGGGTGAATCTCGTAGCTGTTTCTATTGATGATGAAAGAACACGTAATGGTGTTTCTTTATATGTAAACGGAAAAGGATGGGAATATTTGGTGTTGATGGATCCAAATGGAGACTTTAAACGCGCAATGGGCGTAAACAATGTTCCACATACATTCTTGTTGGATACTGATGGAACGATTGTGTACTCGCACAATAACTATGCTCCAGGCGATGAAGATAAGTTGTACGAAGAATTGCTTAAGTTAGCTGAAAAAGCCGATTCTGAGGAATAAGGAATCGCACACTACTTTAAAATAATAAACTGCTTTACTTGATGAAAAAACTGGCGTTAGTCGGACTATGTTCGCTATTTACCCTTGTTGCTGTTGCACAACAGAACAACGGAGGATCAATTACAGGAAATATGGAAAGCATTTTCCAGTATTTAAATGAGGATACTGTCATTGCGGCAAATCAACCTGCCGAAAAAGGGTTGATCAATACCTACATGAATGTATTCTATACGAATGGGAACTTTAGAGCAGGGATGCGCGTAGAGTCCTATTTACCAAGAATTCAAGGGTATCCAAATCAATTTGATGGAACGGGAATTGGGATGCGTTATGTCGGATATGAAAACGAATTCATTGACATTACTTTAGGGTCTATCTATGAGCAATTTGGTTCTGGAATGGCATTGAGAACCTACGAAAATCGATCTTTGGGATACGATAATTTTCTCGATGGTGCTCGCGTGATTATTCGACCATTCCCTGGCTTAAAAATCAAAGGAGTTTATGGATTGCAGCGTTTTTCATTTCAAAAAGGTCAGGTCGTGCATTCCGATGGGATTGTTCGCGGGTTCGATGGTGAAATGAACCTCAACGCTACGTTTGCCAAACTGAAAGACAAAAAATTGAACGTGACCCTTGGTGGTTCTTTTGTCAGTAAATACCAGAAAGACGACCGTGATGATCTCATTTTGCCTGAAAATGTTGGGACTTATGGAGGTAGATTGAAATTGCGCTATAAAAAATTCACCTTGGATGGAGAATACATCATCAAAGAGCAAGATCCTTCTGAGGACAATCTCTACATCTACAATTACGGACATGCAGCATTGGTGAATTTTGCTTATTCTACAAAAGGTTTGGGAATCGCACTTTCGGCAAAATCGGTAGACAATATGAGTTATCGCTCGGATCGTACTAAAACCTTGCAGGATTTGCTCATCAATTATTTGCCATCTATGAACAAAGTGCACACGTACAATTTGGTGGCTTCTCTATATCCCTATGCGACGCAGCCCGTGGGTGAAATTGCATATCAGGCAGAAGTGTTGTATACCATCAAACGTGGTTCAAAACTCGGCGGAAAGTATGGAACGTCATTGAATGCCAACTTTTCGACGGCTTACGGACCGCATAGAAACGCCGTGGATCAAACAATGTCGGACACAACACGCGTAATGTACACCACGGGATTGTTCGAACAAAGCGACAGTTTGTATTGGAGAGACATCAATTTCAACATCTACCGTAAATTCAATAAATCGTTCAACTTGAAATTAAGCTATTTCAATATTACCTTGAACAACGATGTTGCGAAGGTGACGGATAAAGCGCATGGCTTGATTAAAACCAATATTGGCGTTGTTGAGGCAGGCTATAAAATCAATAAAAAACACTCAATACGTGCAGAATTACAAGCATTATTCATTGCACCAGACGAGCATGGAAAAATTAATGACAACGGAAACTGGGCGACTGCCGTTATAGAGTATAACGTTTCCCCAAGTTGGTTCTTTAGTATTATGGATCAATACAATTATGGAAACCCAGACGAAGCGTTGCAGGTACATTACTTCTATGCTTCAGCGGGATACATCCATGAGGCGACACGTTTAACAGTGGGATATGGACGTCAACGCGCAGGGTTGTTCTGTGTTGGAGGAGTTTGCCGTTTTGTACCAGCTTCAAATGGTCTGACATTATCGATTACACACAGTTTCTAAATAGAAAGAGTTATGAAAAAAATAGTCTTAGGA
>JBNKGN010000059.1:0-12943 GCA_050289845.1 Crocinitomicaceae bacterium
GATAATCACCGTCGCTTCGAAAGGCAACCAATCCTTGAATAAAATCGCTTGCAGGACATTTGCTACCAACATCAAACGCACCGAAGCACCAACGATCCTTGAAAGCAAGAAAAACCCTGCGCCTGTTTTGTAGCTCCAGAAACCAAAACGATCTTTCAAATACTCATAAATCGATGTTAAATTCAGACGATAATACAAGGGGATTAAAACATAAGCAATGACCAAATAGCCGAAGAAATACCCGAGTACCGCTTGCATGTAACTGAATTGATTGGCTGCGTTTCCTACCCATCCTGGAATCGAGAGAAAGGTCACACCACTGAGCGACGCACCGATCATTCCGAAGGAAACCAAATACCAGGGAGACTTGCGCTCTCCCAAAAAGAAGGTTTCGTTGGTCGCTTTACCTGAAGTCACATAGGACACACCAATGAGTACCAAAAAGTACAACGCGATAACGGTAATAATGAAAGCGGGACTTAAACTCATAATTTGATTTGCGAAGGATAAAAGTAAAGAATCAATGCAGAAAACCACCTTTTTTTGGGAGAATTCCTTCGGGCAAGAACGGACATCAAAAAATCTTGTGAAAATCCGTTACTTCTGTGCAGTTTAGAATTCTATATTTGTAAACCAAACAGAAAAACATGGACGTAGCACAAATCGTATTTCAGATCGCTTTAATTCTCGTGCCGGCAGGAGCCGTTTTAATGACTGCTATTTATTTCTTGCGTCGCGAATCAGAAAAGGACATGCGAAATGCCCAATTGGAATTGCGCAAAGAACGTCAAACTTTTTTTCTACCTAACCGCGTCGATGCGTATCAGCGTGCTATTCTGTTAATGGAACGCATTCATCCGAACAGTTTGATCATGCGCCACAACAACCCAGGACTTCCGGCAGCGGCGATGCAAGTGACTTTGCTCGAAGCAATTCGCAGTGAGTACGAACATAACATTGCGCAACAGATGTTTATCTCTACACCGACATGGGATATGGTGCGTCAATCCAAGGATGAAACTGTTAAAATCATTAATCTCGCTGGGCAACAAATGGGACCAACATCTACGGCGATGGATCTTGCGGGAAAAATCTTTGAAATCGTTGGTGAGGTTGGAGTTCTCCCTACTGAAATTGCGGTAAAAGCGCTCAAAGAAGAAGTGCAAAGCCTGTTCTAAAGCAATCGAATCACGAGATCACTAATATGGATTTCGTCCCCAGGTCGCAATTTTGCACGCCGACGGGTTTCTACTTCGCCATTTCGAATCACCATGCCTTCATCCACGATCATTTTCGCCTGACCGCCACTTTCTGCAAGACCAAGTGATTTCAATAAACCGATCAATTCGATATATTCTCCTTCTATTTTAAATTCTTCCATGCTTTCTGTATAATTCGAAAAGGGATTCTGCCGCTTGAAATGAAGTCATGGTTCCCGCTGCCATTTTAGCTTCGGCGTCGATTAATGCTTCATGCAGTACCTCGTCATTGTAAAATTCATTGAGCAACATTTCGTTGAGCGTTTCGTGCAACCACTTCGTATCCTGCTGCTTTCTATTTTTATCGAAGTAACCGTTTATTTTTACCTGATTCTCAAAAGATTCAACGACCTCCAGCACTTTGTAAACATTCGTTCCCTCATGCGCACTGCACGTAAAAACATGCGGAATCCAATCGTTGGCATTGGCAGGAAACAAATGTAGCGCATTTCGATATTCTTGCGCAGCGCGATTTGCCGATCGAACATTGTCTCCATCGGCTTTGGTAATCACAAGTGCATCGGCCATTTCCATGATCCCTTTTTTAATTCCCTGCAATTCGTCACCAGCACCAGAGAGCATGAGCAACAAGAAAAAATCTACCATCGACTTTACCACCGTTTCGGACTGTCCAACGCCAACCGTTTCGATGAGAATAATGTCAAAACCAGCCGCTTCACAAAGAATGATGGACTCACGCGTTTTACGTGCGACACCTCCCAAAGTACTTCCGGCAGCTGAAGGACGAATAAAAACATTGGGATTCGTAGCCAATTGTTGCATGCGGGTTTTATCCCCAAGAATACTTCCTCCCGAAATAGAACTTGAAGGATCGACGGCCAAAACCGCGACTTTTTTTCCTGCGTCTGTTAGTACTTTCCCGAAAGCTTCGATAAAACTACTTTTTCCAACGCCTGGCACGCCAGTTATTCCAATCCGAATTGATTTTCCGCTGTGCGGTAAACATTTTTGAATAAGTTCCTGTCCTTCTTGCGTGTGCGCTCGTGTGCTGCTTTCAACGAGTGTAATCCCAGAACTGAGTGCAGAAAGATCGCCTTCAAGGATTCCTTCATAAAGAAAAGCCGCCGAGAGATGTTGCAATCTCGATTTCCGCTTCGCCAGCCAATTCTTTAAATTTTCCTCGTTCACTGTTCAAATTTAAGAATCGAAGCAACAAATGAGCATATGTACAAAGAAAAAGCTATTTTTGTTTAAGTATTTAATTGTAATATTAAACATGAAGAACAATCAGTATTCCATTAAGGACTTGGAAAACCTCACGAATATCAAGGCACACACCATTCGAATTTGGGAGCAGCGCTATGGATTATTGGAGCCTAAAAGAACTTCAACCAACATTCGTTATTACGAGGATAAGGACTTAAAAAAGATACTAAATATCAATCTACTGTACACCAACGGCTTAAAAATTTCCAAAATCGCAAAGCTAACGGAAGACGAAATCATCGAGCGATCCCGCAGTTTGATTGAAGAGAGAGATACCAACGAATCGCAGGATGTAGATGTTCTTTTGATGGCTATTTTGGACCTCAACGATACGCGCATTGAAGAAATTTTGGAGGAAACCTTTAGACTCGGAGAAATTGAAGATTTTTATTCGAATGTGATCAATCCACTTCTTTTCAAGATTGGCGATTTGTGGCAATTAAACTCCATTTCGATTGGTCACGAGCATTTCTTTTCGAATATGCTTCGTGCCTTTCTTTTGTCGAAAACGCGTGATTTAACACCTGCGCATCCGAAAGATTCTAAAGCTTTATTGTTTCTCCCGCCAAAAGAAGAACACGAACTCAGCCTGCTCTTTTACAGTTATATTTTTAAACGCGAAGGTTGGCAGGTTATCTACCTCGGAAACAACGTCCCTTTCGAAGACTTAAAGGTGACATACGATCAAGTAATGCCTGACATGGTAGTGACGAGTATGATTAAAAATACTTCAGAACAGGAATTTGTTTCTACCGTTAAAAAAATCACTGACGCCGTACCCGTCGAAAAACTCATTTTCAGCGGCACCATGGCGATGATTTACAAAGATTTGTCCCCCAAAAAAGTACGCCTAATTTCAGGAAAAGAAGACCTTAAAGCAATTTTTGTTTAACTTTTTTGAATATTCGTTAGACAAAATCGTTTTTTCTCTTATATTTGTTCCATAACTTAAAACCGTCCATGAAGGAAATAGGCGTTATTGGTGCTGGACTTTCGAGTCTATATGCAGCTTGTACACTTGCAAAGGCAGGTAACAAAGTGGTCGTGTTTGAAAAAAACGCACGTGTTGGCGGTCGTTCTCAGACATTTGAGGCGAATGGTTTCACATTTGACATGGGGCCATCATGGTATTGGATGCCCGAATTGATCGATCGACTTTTTGACGAACTGGGGGAAGATCGCAGCACCTACTATTCTTTGACACGATTAGACCCTTCTTACCGCGTATTTTGGAAGGACGAAGCCCCCACAGATCTACCGGCGCGACTGGACGCCTTGAAAGTACTTTTTGATTCATTTGAGGAAAACGGTGGTGAAAAACTGGAAAAATTTCTAAAGGCTGCTGAAGTAAAATACGATGTAGCAGTGGATGAATTCCTTGAAAACCCAGGACTTAGCATTACGGAATTGTTGCGATTCAAAGCATTGCAAAAAGCGCTCAAACTCGATATTTTAAAGTCGGTTGAAAAAGACGTACACAATCGGTTCACTTCAGAAAAAGCGCGAGGAATCCTCACCTTTCCCGTGTTGTTTTTAGGGGCAATGCCGGATAAAATCCCATCCTTGTACACCATGATGAATTACGCCGATTTGTCGCTTGGCACCTGGTATCCAGAAGGAGGCATGAGTGCCATGGCGCTGGCACTTGAAAAAGTTGCTCGGAAGCACGGTGTTACATTTCATTTTAATGCATCCGTAGATCAAATCACGGCAAAAGACGCAAAAGTTCACACGCTTGTTGTAGACGGTGTTGCGCATCGATTTGACGGAATTATCAGCGGGGCGGATTATCATCACACGGAGCAACATCTAATTCCCGCTGAATTTCGTAAGTATTCTGAAAATTACTGGGATTCCCGAAAATTGGCACCTAGCTCCCTGATATTTTATTTGGGAATTGGAAAGAAATTGCAAGGTTTGGAACACCACAATCTATTTTTTGATGAAAATTTGAAAGCACACGGACAACAAATATACGATACCCCACAATGGCCTGAAAAACCGCTATTCTATGTTTGTGCTCCGTCATTGACAGACCCTTCTGTTGCACCTCAAGGAAAAGAAAATTTGTTTATCTTAATGCCTTTAGCCACAGACATTGAAGATAATGAAGCAACACGCGCGAAATATTTGGAGATCATTCTTCAACGTATCGAACAGCACACAGGAGAAGCCATCGTTGATGCGATTGAGTACTCCCGATCATTTTGTGTAAGTGACTTCAAATCGGAATACAATTCCTACAAAGGGAACGCTTATGGTCTCGCGAATACTCTTTTTCAAACTGCAAACCTTAAGCCAAAAATTAAATCGTCCTTAAAACACCTGTATTTCTGTGGACAACTGACGGTTCCAGGTCCTGGAGTCCCTCCAGCGTTGATCTCAGGAAAAATGGCCGCTAACCTCTTAATGAAAGAGCTATGAAAGAACTATTTGACAACTACTGCTACGATGCGTCAAAGGCTGTAACTAAAAAATACAGCACTTCCTTTTATGCAGGCGTGCGGATGCTGGATAAAGCCATTAGAGATGATGTCCACGCTATTTATGGATTTGTTCGCTTTGCCGATGAAATTGTAGATTCTTTCCACGATTTCGACAAAGAGGTGCTTCTGGAAGAATTCAAAGCAGAGACGTATAATGCGATCCATCGCGGTATTTCTTTGAATCCAATTTTAAATGCGTTTCAAGCCACCGTTCGAAAATACGCCATCGACCATCAACTGATTGACCAGTTCCTTCACAGCATGGAAATGGACCTTCAACCTATGAATTATGAGCAATCTTCTTACGAAGAGTACATTCTCGGCTCCGCAGAGGTGGTGGGTTTGATGTGCCTGAAAATTTTCGTGTACGGAAGTGAATCCGAGTATCAAAAATTGAAACCTTATGCAATGAAGCTGGGGTCTTCGTTTCAAAAAATCAATTTTCTCCGCGATTACAGCAATGATTTGAATGATTTGGGACGCATCTACTTTCCCGACATTAAGCAAGGTGAATTGACCTTAGAAGATAAAATGCGCATCGAAAACGAAATCCAAGCAGAATTCGACGAAGCATTGATTGGCATTAAAATGCTCCCGAAATCATCGCGTTTTGGGGTATATGTTAGTTATAAGTACTACACCAAATTGCTCCGAAAAATCAAACGTACAACGGCACAGCAATTGCTCAAAGAACGGGTGCGCATCCCGAATAACATGAAATACGTGGTGTTTGCCAAATCGTTTGTCCGAAATTCATTTAATATCCTTTGATCACGATGGAATACGTAATACTCGTCGATGAAAACGATCAAGAAATGGGGCAAATGGAAAAAATGGAAGCTCATCGAAAAGGGCTATTGCATCGTGCCTTCTCCATTTTCTTGTTCAATGACGCCAATGAATTGTTGCTCCACAAAAGAGCTGCGTCGAAATACCATTCCGGTGGACTTTGGACGAACACGTGCTGTAGTCATCCTCGTGTTGGCGAAACCTTAATAGAAGCTGCCAACCGAAGACTTATGGAAGAAATGGGGATCGAAACGGCTATGACTCCGCAATTTCACTTTGTGTATCGCGCTGAATTAGACAATGAACTGACAGAGTATGAATTGGATCATGTTCTCTTTGGAAAATTTAACGGCGTCCCAACTATCAATTTGGAGGAAGTATCCGATTGGCAATACGTTTCAATGGAACACATTCGTGAAGAATTAAGAACGTCGCCTGAAAAATATACAGCGTGGTTTCGTATTGTTTTTGAAGAAGTCTACAATCGAACCTTAGCACATGGAGAATCCTGAAACTATCGATATCGCTATCATTGGAGGTGGTATTGCTGGGTTGGCTGCAGCAATTCGATTGAAAAAGCGGTATGAAAAAGTCGTGATTTTCGAAAAAAATGCCGTTCCAGGAGGAAAATTAGACGCTTTCGAATGGCAGAATTATCGCTGGGACAAAGGACCTTCCCTATTCACCGAACCTGAATTGGTAGACGAATTGTTCGTCTTATGGCAAAAAAATCCACGAGATTACTTCAATTACGTCCGATTGGAAGATTCGTGCAGTTATTATTTCTCGGATGGAACGCACGTGACACTCTCGGAAAACGAAGCACGCAATCGAGCAAACATCTCGAAAATCGCCGGAAATTCAGGCGTTCAAGAAGTTGTCAACTACAAACAACGCAGCGCCAAACTCTTCAATGCTGTTGGTGATTATTTTATTTCCAATCCCAAACCAAAAGCAAACACGTTATTGGGACGAGAGATGCTCAAGCGCTACAAATACCTTATCAAAAAAGAAGTTCGAAAACCATTGAACACACTCAATCAGAAGCATTTCACAGATCCACGTCTGGTACAACTTTTTAATCGCTTCGGAACATACAACGGCTCCAATCCTTATCAAATGTCGGGCCTCTACAGCACAATTGCCCATGTCGAATTGAACAAAGGAGCTTTTTTTCCGTTGGGAGGCATGAGAAGTATTGTGGATGCACTGATTCGTTTGGCAAAAGACGTTGGTGTTGAGATTCGGTGCAACACGCAAGTAACGGCTAACGAAAGAAAAGACGGCACTTTCACACTGGATGGAGCTGTGCGCATTCATGCTCAAAAACTTGTGTGCGCAATAGACCATCTGCAATTCTACAAGCACGTACTACAAAACGATCGATTGGTTCAGAAATGGAAAAATGCCGAACGCAGTACCTCTGGACTCATCTTTTACTGGGCGATAGATACTATCGTTCCTGAACTAAATGTGCACAACATACTCTTCTCGGAGGACTATCAAAAAGAGTTTGATACGCTTTTCCGCGCAAAGGAATTGGTAGAGAATCCGACATTTTATATCCACCTAAGTTCGAAAGTGGTATCCGAGCACGCACCAAATCGGGGACAAAATTGGTTCGTAATGATCAATACGCCGGCGGGGGTGATTCCCAATCTCTCCTATCGAAATCGCATGAAGAAGCAACTTTGCGATCGTATCAACACGTTATTTAACGTCGATATAGCACCTCATATTCAACACGAAGATTTTTGGGATTGTCACGCGATTCAACAGCATTCGGGGAGCCATTTAGGTGCGCTTTACGGACCGGCATCAAATTCTTTGCTATCAGCGATCAAAAAACACGGAAATCAATCAACCGAGTCTCGGAATATGTTTTTCTGCGGGGGCACAGTCCATCCTGGTGGAGGGATTCCATTGGTCTTGCGTTCTGCAAAAATTGTTAGTAATCTTGTAACATGATGCAATTAGCACAAAAATACGGCGGCTGGCTATTGTTGTTATTTCATGTAATTGGAATCCTCCTATTTGTCATTGATCCCGCCAACGCAAAATTATCCTATGTTACCTTAATCTTGTGTGGGATCGTGCTTTTTACAGCAGAAATCAATAACCGACTTGTAATTGTCCCGCTCATCCTCATCTTTGCCATGGGGTTTTGGGTAGAATTGTTTGGCACAGCAACGGCCGTTTTGTTTGGTGTTTATTGGTATGGAGATGCACTGGGTACAACTCAGTACGGCGTACCTATCGTGATTGGGATCAACTGGTATGTGATTGTCGTAAGCAGCGGATCGATTGCGAAGCGAATGGTTAAAAACAAATATGTCCAAATAGTCATAACCGCTGCCCTATGCGTATTTATGGATTTTCTCATTGAGCCCGTTGCGATGAAATACAATTTTTGGCAATGGTTGGATGGCGTAGTTCCCCTCTGGAATTACATTTGTTGGTTCTTATTCTCCCTGCTTTTCGCAACCGTTTACCTGCAAATTTCCACCACACGGAATCGTCCGGCAGAACTACTTTGGTTCATCTGGATTCCATTTTTTCTTCTACTAAATTGGCTGTAATGATGGTATTTATTCTTGCTTTTTTATTGGCGTTTGGGCTTATGGAAGGTGCTGCATGGTCGGCACACAAATACTTGATGCACGGCTGGCTCTGGAAAATTCATGAAGATCATCACCAACCAACAGGACACCTCTTTCAAAAAAACGATTTGTTCTTTCTCATTTTTGCCATTCCATCATGGCTGTGCATTATGTTGGGAATGATGTACACCGTTCCATTTTCCGTTGGATTTGGATTCGGGATTGCTGGTTATGGATTTGTTTATTTCCTCGTGCACGACGTCTTAATCCACCGTCGTTTCAAATGGTTCGACAAAACACAAAATCGCTATTTCAAAGCCATTCGAAAAGCGCATAAAGTACACCACAAGAATCAATACAAGGAAAAAGGCGAATGCTTCGGAATGCTCTTAGTTCCGCGAAAATATTTCGAACAATGAAAGGACTTTACCTCCTTCTGGATGGAATCACCTTGTTTTTCCCATTGATTCTTAGCTTCGACTCAAAAGTCCATTATATTTCTTCCTGGAGGAATGTTTTTATAGCAAGCAGCGTGATCGCAATTCCTTTTCTTTTGTGGGATGTTTTCTTCACTGCGAACGGCATTTGGGGCTTTAACCAGGACTACCTCGTGGGGATTTCGATAGCTGGGCTGCCAATCGAAGAAATTCTTTTCTTTTGGGTCGTTCCGTTTTCCTGCGTTTTCATCTATGAATGCACAAAATACTATTTCCGAAATAGCGACTGGGGTATGTTGAACAAATCGATCCAAATAATCATGGTTCTTTATGTGCTTTTGCTCGTGATCGTGCATGATTCCGGCTGGTATACTTTGAGTATTGTAATCACTACGTCGCTTATCATCGCTCTCTGGAAATGGAAATGGCCTCTTCCCTTTCTTGGAATTGCGTTTCTCCTAAGTTTGCTTCCTTTTCTCGTGGTAAATGGTATTTTGACAGGAAGTTTTTTGGAAGCACCGATCGTCTGGTACAACGATGCCCACAACGCTGGTGTGCGGATCTTCACCATTCCAGCCGAGGATATTGCTTATTCCTTTTCGTTGATCGCTGGGAATATCTTGTTGCTCGAAGTATTAAACACTCGGAGTTCGAAAAAAGCGCATCCATTCCCTAAAAATCAATTGTCGTGAAACGCATTGGATTACTTTCAGATACACACGGTTACGTCGATCCTAAAATATTCACCTATTTCAAAGACGTCGATGAAATTTGGCATGCTGGAGATGTTGGATCTGTGGATGTCATTGATGAATTGCGTGCATTCAAGCCCGTTCGAGGTGTCTACGGAAATATCGATGCTACGGACGTCCGAATGGAATTTCCCGAATTTCTGCGCTTTCAATGCGAGGGCGTGGAAGTATTAATGACACACATCGCTGGAAAACCAGGCAAGTATTCGAAACCCGCACATGAAGCTTTGACAGAACGCGCTCCAAAATTATTTATTTGCGGACATTCACACATTTTATTGGTCAAACACGACCCGCATTTTAATATGTTGTGGATGAATCCTGGAGCGTGTGGATACAAAGGGTTTCATCAAGTAAAAACGATGCTCCGCTTTAGTATCACAGACGACAGAATTCACGATTTAGAGGTCATCGAGTTAGGAAAACGCGTTTGAAACAAAATTTTTACTGTTTCTTTGCGTTATAGGCAAGAATATGAAAACGATTCTTCTAAGTACATTTATAGTAGCAGGCACATGGGGGGCTGCAATCGCGCAAACAGGAGGCAATAATGCATTTCCATTTCTCGATTTAACGTACAATGCCCGTCAAATGGGATTGGCCAACGATTTTATTTCGGTGATGGACAACGACATCAATATCGGTGTTGCAAATCCATCTATGCTCAATCCAGAAATGCACAAAAATTTAAGTCTTAATCAGGCCTTGCTACCAGGAGGTATTAATGTTGGTATGGCAGCCTACGGACATAAACTAAAAACGCTAGGAACTTTGTCGGGCTATATTAAGTACGTGAATTACGGTTCGTTCGAGCGTACCAACATCAATGGTACAAGTGAAGGCACCTTCACCCCTTTCGAAATGATCGTAGGAACCGGACTCGGCAGACAGCTAAACGAACGACTTTCTGTAGGAGCAAATTTCAATCTCTTATTCTCGCAATTGGAAACGTACACCTCCTTTGGTGCAGGAATCGATTTGGCCGGAACTTACTATAACAAGGACAAAGGCTTTTCAGCGACGGCATTGGTGAAAAATGCGGGACTACAATTCAATAGTTATACCGATAATGGTAATCGTGCTCCGCTTCCCGTTGAATTTCAAATGGCAACATCGTACAAACTGCAACATGCTCCATTTCGCTTGTCCTTATTAGCGCACCACTTGAATCGTTGGGATCTTACATACAATGATCCAACGTTAGAGCCAACCATCAATAGTTTCTCAGGAGACACGATCCCTGTTCCAGTAGCGGGGTTTGGAGAGAAGTTAGCGCGCCATTTTACGTATCAAGTAGAAACAATCGTGTCAAAAAACATGCACTTCCGATTGGGCTTCGACTACCATAGAAGAAAGGAATTGGGATTGGCAACACGACCAGGTGCTGCTGGATTTAGTTTTGGTATCGGCATGTATTTTCGCAGGTTTAGCCTCGATTATGGCTTTCTAATTAATTCACGTGCAGGATACAACAACATGTTGACATTTTCTACCAATTTAAGTAAATGGCGGAAATAGCTGTACTTAACCGATTCACCATTATATAGACCAGTTATAAACTATTAAATGTTTATCTTTTTTTGAAACCTTTTCAATCAAAGTTGAGTACATTAGTACAAACCAAACATTTAATTTTATATGAAAAAGTCAATTTTCACGGTAGCTTTGATCTTAGGAGCAGCTACTACTACATTCGCTCAAGACAAAACTTATGGTGCTGAGTCAGGTGACTGGGCTATTGGTATTGATACAACGCCGTTTTTGAACTATTTCGGTAATTTCATCGGAGGAGATGGAGCAAACACTGCACCAACATGGAATTTCCTTACTACTAACCAAACAATTACTGGTAAGTACTTCACTGCATCTGACATGGCGTACAGAGGATCGCTTCGTTTAGGATTCGGTTCAACTTCAGGAAGTGCATTTATCGGACAAGATGGTGCTGCAGCTCCTACATATCCAAATCTTCCAACAACTGTTGAGGATTCATGGAAAATGGGATCTACAAACATCGGTCTTTCTGGAGGTATTGAGTACCGTAAAGGTTCAGGTCGTTTAGTAGGATTCTACGGAGGTGAGCTTGGAATCATGCTTTCTTCTTCAAGCGAGACGTATACTTACGGTAACGCGATGACAACTACTGGAGCTTCTTCAACTGACTTCGGAACTGGTAACCTTAACGGTGACCCTGTTTACGGTGTTGGTCGTTTGACTGAGCGTAAATCTGGATCTACTTTCGGTCTTGGATTGAGAGGATTTATCGGAGCTGAGTACTTCGTTCTTCCTAAAATGTCTATCGGTGGTGAATTCGGATGGGGACTTGCATTCATGTCTACAGGAGCTGGTTCTGAGACTTGGGAGTCAACTGACGGTTCTGCAATCGGAACAATCACACATGAAGGAACAAAATCTTCTTCATTCGGATTGGACACAGATTCAAACAATTCAGTATTTGGACCAGCTGGTTCACTTCGTTTGACTTTCCACTTCCAATAGGCAGTAGAAAAAATAACTTTAAGAACTCCGGCTCTCGATTTTATCGGGAGTCGGTTTTTTTTTATCCCAACTCAAAGAAATCTTTTACATTTGTATGTGCCTCGACCGGATAAAATAGTAATTGCCATTGACGGCTTTTCCTCTTGTGGAAAAAGTACCTTAGCGAGAGAACTCGCCAAAGAATTGCATTATGTCTTTATCGATACAGGAGCTATGTATCGCGGTGTTACACTCTATGCGCTCCAAAATAATTTCATACACGAAGCGGAGTTGGATCGCGGAAAACTAATTCAAGCATTGGACGCAATCAATTTGACATTTCGTCTCAACCCTGAAACCCGAACACCAGAATTGTACCTTAACAACGTCAATGTGGAGCAAATTATTCGCACGCCAAAAGTAGCGGCCTATGTTTCGCAAGTAGCAACGATACGTGAAGTGCGAGAAAAAATGGTGGCACAGCAGCGAGAAATGGGTAAAAATGGCGGTGTTGTAATGGATGGTCGCGATATCGGTTCTGTTGTTTTTCCGAATGCAGAACTCAAATTATTTATTACAGCTTCTATTGAAGTTCGCGTGAAACGACGTTTTTCTGAATTAAAGGACAAACACATTGAAGTTTCGGAAGAAGAAGTACGTGCAAATCTCCTGGAACGCGACAGAATAGATTCCACACGCAAAGAAAGCCCACTCACACAAACCCCTGATGCAGTTGTGATTGACAACAGCGAACTTACGAAAGCCGAACAATTGGAGCGTGCCTTTGCCCTTGTTCAAGAAAAAATTGGGACTTTGGCCTGATTTCTTGTTATTAAATTAACACGAAGTAAAAATATTCACTATTTTTACGGTTCACGAAAAGATTACAACATGAGTTCTATAAGTCGGGTTACT
>JBNKGN010000060.1:0-12908 GCA_050289845.1 Crocinitomicaceae bacterium
TTGCACTTCATTCGAATTGAGCGTCGCCATAGAGGCAATTTCAGCCCCCTGTTCCTCCAGAGCAAGTTCCAAATCGTGGGTGGTCACTACAAGCGTCATTTCTATTTTCTGTGAAAAGACATTGTATTCCATTTCAGCGAATGCAAAAAAGAAATCGTGCGCGTTCGAAGTCCACGCAGATACGAGCATTAAAGAAATGAGAAGCGTTCGTTTCATAATTGGGTTGGGAAAATTACGAATATTTGAGCAGCTGTTCGTTACCGTTTATAACTATCCTTGTATTTTTGCATTCAAAATAACACACCACCAATCATCATGAAATCAGGAATTATCGGTTGCGGAAATTTAGGAACATCTATACTTAAAGGGATGACAGGTAAGAATCCTGATAATGAAATCATTGTCTCTAAGAGAGATACGCGTTCTATTGCGCATTTGGCCTCAGAAAAAGTACGTGTTACATCCGACAATCGTCAGGTTATTCAAAATAGCGAGATCTTAATCCTATCATTGAAACCCTATACAATTATACCATTCATCCAAGAACACAAAGATCTCATCGATCCTAGCCGTCATACGATTATTTCTGTTGCTACGGGAATCACAATCGGTGAAATTCGGGAAGCATTGGGCAAACCTGTGGATATTTATCGCGCCATGCCGAACACCGCGACATCTGTAAATGAATCCATGACAGCAATTGCGAGTGGTTCTGACGTTTTAAACCGTCAAAAGGAAGTGCACGCCATTTTTGAAGCTCTAGGAGAAACGGTTGCCATCGAAGAAGGACTGATGGACGCGGCTACCATACTAGGAGCTTGCGGGATTGCGTATGTATTGCGATTCATGCGCGCCATGATTCAGGGTGGGATAGAGGTCGGCTTCGATGCTGCTACGGCTACAAAGATTGTGAGTCAAACCATCAAAGGCGCTTCGGAATTAATTATTCAAAACGAGACGCATCCAGAACAAGAAATTGACAAAGTAACAACACCCAAAGGATGTACAATCGTTGGATTGAATGAAATGGAACATTCCGGATTCAGCAGTGCTCTCATTCGCGGGATCGTAACTAGCTTCGATAAGATCAATAAATAATTATCACGGATGTTTTCGGTGAAACTCGTGTGCCCAACGCTTCAGTTTCACTTGTGTATTCTTTGGAATTTGATCGTCCCAATGTTTGGTTTTAGTCACGTCGCGATTAAACAAATATTCGTAGAACAGACACGCATTTAAAAAAGTTCCTTTGCGATTAGGATGTGCTCCATCACCGTCATAAAGATTTATTTTGGATCGAAGATCTTTCCACAACAATCCTACTGGCACCCGTTTCCCACCAATCGCCACTTCCAATTCGTGGTACTTCTGATCCAATGAATCCGTCATATTTTTTGTATCGCGATACCCCCATGTTGAGAAAAGCAGAACATTAACTTTCGGATTGATTTTCGCCAGGAGTTTTCGCCACAATTTCCCGTATTTCATGAATTGATTGGGTTCACGCACGGGGCCTGAACTGTATTCTTGAAGAATCACGTTGTCCCACTTTTCACTCCGTAAAATTTCCAGCGTGGTAGGATCTTGCCAATGTGTGTACAAATGGTATTTCCCTTGCGCTGCACGCTTGATTATCGCCATATCTTCCAGGTCGGTCCCTTCGATTAATCGATTCAAGTGGCAATCAATTCCGCAATTTCGATAGGTATAACTGTTTCCAATGAAGAGGATTTTGACAATGCGTTGGCCTTTTGTATTGAACGTTCTTCCACCAGAACCTGAAGAACAGGCTGACAAAAGTACTACAACAGCAAAAAAACTTCCGATTAAAATTCGCAATCCCATGGAAATCGAAGATATAGAAAAACGTAGAATTTATGCGTTTCCTTTGGCGTAGTCCGCTAAGAATTGTTGCAATCCTGAATCTGTTAATGGATGATTAAGCATGGCCATTATCGCTTTCAATGGTACCGTTGCCACGTCAGCGCCCAATTCTGCACACTGAATAATATGCATTGGGTGGCGAATTGAAGCCGCGAGAATTTCTGTGTCGAAGGTATAATTGTCATAAATCACTCGAATTTGTGCGATCAGGTCCATTCCGTTCGAAGAAATATCATCCAAACGCCCTAAAAACGGTGAGATGTAGGTTGCCCCAGCTTTTGCAGCCAAAAGCGCCTGTCCCGCAGAAAAGATCAGCGTACAGTTCGTTTTTATTCCTTTCGAAGCGAAGTATTTTATTGCTTTTATTCCGTCTTTGATCATAGGAACTTTCACGACGATGTTTGGGTGCAATGCAGCCAATTGCTCTCCCTCCTTGATAATGCCTTCGTAATCCGTTGCTATTACTTCTGCGCTGATCGGTCCATCAACAATTCCACAGATATCGACATAATGTTGCAAAATGTTTTCTGCTCCCGTAATCCCTTCTTTGGCCATAAGGGAAGGATTGGTTGTTACACCGTCCAATACACCAAGATCATTGGCTTCTCTAATTTCTTGAAGGTTTGCGGTATCGATAAAAAATTTCATGTGGATTGAATTTAAGTTGTATCAAAAATAGCTATCAGCAAGGAAAACGAAAGGTCATTACTTCCGATTTTTTCCACTTGTTTTGCACAATCCTTTCAAAAAAAAAGGCAAAAAAAGAGGGGTAAGCTACTCATATCGCACCGCTACAACCTCTTACCCTTGCTACGTTCCCGTCCTGGGGGATTCAGAGGGAGCTGGTCGTACAAGACTTACCCCGTCGCAAAAGTAATAGGTTTCTTTTGATTCGCAATAGACTTCGAAGGAAATCTTCCACGAATTCGAAAATAATATCTCGAAATCATTAGGAATCCAGCTATCAATCGAACTTTTAGGAATATTTTAAACAAAAAAAAGGAAGCCTTTCGACTTCCTTCCTTCGGTTCGTTGCAATTTAGGATTGCGGTGTTACTACGGTGTCAATTACATGAATCACCCCATTAGACTGGATAACATCATAAATTGAAATATTTGCTGTGTTACCGTTTTCATCGGTGAGCACAATGTTATGAGCACCATTCATGGAAACGATGAGCGTGCCTCCACTTAACGTTTTTAATTTTGCTTTTCCGCCGCCTTCTTTAATTGCTGCTGCAAGTGCATCAAAGGTGTAGTTTCCAGCAACAACGTGGTATTTCAAGATTGTCGCTAACATTTCTTTGTTCTCCTTTTTGAGTAATGTTTCAACGGTTCCTTCTGGTAAATTTTCGAACGCATCGTTCACTGGTGCAAACACGGTGAAGGGACCTTCCGTTTGGAGTGCATCCACCAAATCTGCTGCTTGAACGGCTGCAACTAACGTGGTGTGATCTTCTGAATTTATTGCGTTTTCAACAATATTTTTCTTTGGAAACATTTCTTCACCACCGACAACGGTTGTTTGAGCGAAAGAATTTGCAGTTAATGCCATCGTGATTACTGCTAGAGATAAAATTTTACGTTTCATTTTAATTGATTTAATTGAATTTGCAAGACTTACGCTCTCAGGAAGGATTTGGATTTCACGGGCATAAAAAAAAGTCTCAACGCAATCGTCAAGACTTTTAATATCAATAGTTTACACTTACTTACAAGTGCATAAAATCTTTTTTCGCGAGCAATTCGTCTTCCGATTCGCGGTAATCTGGATCGTCCACACAACAATCAACAGGACAAACTGCGGCACATTGAGGCTCATCATGAAAACCAACACACTCGGTGCATTTATCCGTTACAATATAATAGACATCCATATCTTTTGGCTCTTTTATATCATCAGCCATCGTCTCGTCGCCATCCAAAGTGGTAATCATTCCTGTCAAAGAAGTTCCATCTGAATACCGCCATTCCGCTCCTCCTTCGTAGATTGCATTGTTCGGGCACTCTGGTTCGCAAGCCCCGCAATTGATGCATTCGTCCGTGATCATTATTGCCATACCGCTAATTTTTGACGCAAATATAAGGGTTTAAATGGGGACTATTGTGAACTTTTCAAAGGAATTAATGGACAATGTGTCGTGAATAATAAAAGCGCTAATTTTGCAACGTGAAACAAGAAGAATTAATCAAAGGATTTACGCAATTGGGCGTTTTAATGCGCGCGTTAGGCGAAAATAAAGAATGGACCGACTTTTCAGTGGGCGTCACCGAAGATGAATACAATGACCTTCAAACGATTATCAACCGTCAGGTGAGTTATAATGGTTGGTTTGTCAAGGAGAACGTGCGAAAAAGTTTGCTGGCGCTCGGAACCCAATTGAAGGAGGAGCAACTACGGGAATGGACTTCGGCTTATCCGTACCAACCTTCCGACAAAACAGTCGCAGTGATAATGGCAGGAAATATTCCATTGGTCGGATTCCATGATTTCTTGTGTGTTCTTATCTCTGGACACCGCGTGGCTGCTAAATTAAGCAGTGATGATGCTACTTTGCTGCCCAAACTAGGGGAGGCGCTTCTTCAATTTTTACCTGGATTAAAAGATCGGATGACTTTCTCGAAAGGGCGCATAGCTCAGATGGATGCCGTAATCGCTACAGGAAGTGATAATTCCCTGAAGTACTTTGAACAGTATTTTGGCAAGTATCCGCACATCTTTCGAAAAAATCGTACTTCCGTCGCCGTTTTAACTGGAAACGAAACCAAAGAAGAACTCGAAGCACTTGGGAAAGACATTTTCACCTATTTTGGATTAGGATGTCGCAACGTGAGTCACTTGATGGTACCTAACCACTTTGATCTCAACCGTTTTTTCGAAGCAATTTTACCCTACGCGGAAGTCGTAAACAATAATAAATACGGAAACAACTACGATTACAACAAGGCCATTTTCTTGATGAATCAATCCGAATTGTTGGACAATCATTTTGTTTTATTGCGCGCTTCGGAAGATCTTTTCTCTCCACTTGCAATGCTGCACTATCAGCGTTACAGCAATCGTGATCAAATCGTGGACTTCCTTGCCAAAGAACACGATAAAATTCAAGTCGTTGTTGGACACGAATTCTTGCCTTTTGGTCAAGCGCAAACGCCGACACTGACGGACTATGCAGATGGCATTGACGTGATGCACTGGTTAACGACACTCTAGGAGGCAGCACGGCATTATTTTTGGAGTTCTCGACCGAACAACGTAAATTAATGCTATGAATCGTTTGGTTTTTGTAGGCTTTTTATTCCTTCTGGCATTTCGTGCGCAATCGCAGGACACTACTGAACAAGTCACCAAATTTCAAGAATTGGCTGAAGTGCGCTATGACAAGCATTTTGACCTGCATTACAAACAACAATTAAATCTCATCCGACGGGCCTATCCATTGGCTGTGCGTGCGAATGAAATTATCGACTCACTGGAAGCTGATTTGCAAGCGGCAAGTGGAAAACGTGCCAAGAAGAAACTTTCCAAGGCGAAAAAAGAAGAACTCAAAGACGAATTCACCTATTTATTGAAAGACTTGTACAAAGGGGAAGGAGCTATGCTTTTTAAGTTAATTGAGCGAGAAACAGGCATGACGGTGACGGAAATACTCGAAAAATACAAAGGAACCCTGTACGCGAAATCGGTGAAGGCCACATTTTCCCTGTACGACCATGATACAAGTAGTCGATTTGATGCAGAAGGCGACGATTGGATTACCGAACTGGTCATTCAGGACATTGAAAATGGTCGCATCGCCTTCGATATGAGTTTGGCCAATGTGACCAAGCAAGACTATAAGGACAATATGAAAGAATATCGCGATTATCGGAAAGGGCTTCGGAAGAGGAAGTGAAGATCGCCCTTCGACTTCGCTCAGGGCTCATAAATAAAAAACTCAGGGCTCATAAATAAAAAACCTCAGGGCTCATAAATCCTTCAAGGGAACGGAGAATACGTATAAAGCACTTGGATTTGCAGTGTTTCCACGAAAAAATCGAGTTGTCAAGATTGCTTGTTTTTGAGGGGGAAATTCAGGAATCGTAGAAAGCGTTTTTTTCTATTTTTCTAAGGTTGTTTTTGATCCTATCTCTTTGATTTTTGACTACTTTCGTCCGCCTATTATCAATAGGTTGTATTTGATGTGTTTGCATCAATGGAACAGCTTTATGAAGACTTGATTCAATCGCTTTTGGAAAAGGGATTTGGATCCGTAGTCGGATGGTTCTCAAGCGAAGAGATCTCCGCACTTCGACAAGCGTTAGTTCATCGTTATGATGAAGACGCATTTCGCTTAGCCAAGATTGGTAACGGAGCCTTGGAAACAAAGGAAACAGCGATCCGTAACGATCGGATTCATTGGCTCTACCGCAACGAATTGGTTGCGGCAGAAAAGTGTTTTTTCGAAAAAACCGACAATTTTATTCAATACCTAAACCGCACGTGTTTTGCAGGAATTCAATCCAGTGAGTTTCATTACGCGGTCTACGAGCCAGGATCGTTTTACAAACGGCATGTCGATCAATTCAATAACGATGATCGTCGACGCTTTTCTATGGTCTTGTATTTGAACGAATCGTGGGAAGAAGGCAACGGTGGTGAGTTGATGATCTACTCGGAAGATCCTGTAAAAATTCAACCGCAACCGGGACGGATCGTTTTCTTTTCGAGCGATCTTGAGCACGAAGTGCTGACATCATACCATCAACGGTTTAGCTTGACGGGATGGCTTCGAACCATCTAATCCTCATTTTCGCTGCTCAAATACGGTTGATTTACCGCTTTAGTGATTATTTTTGAAATCCTATGGCCACAAGCGTAAAAAATCTCCCAGGACCGAAAGGCTTTCCTGTTGTTGGGAACATGTTTTCCCTGGACTTGCCCGATTTGCACAATCAATTGCAGAAATGGGCACACGAATACGGCGATGTTTATAAATTGGACCTCGGTCTTTTTACGCATCTCGTGATCGCAAAACCTTCCATGATTCAAACAATTCTAAGTGAGCGTCCCCAGAAATTTGTTCGCAGTGAAAAATTGCGAAGCGTCATTTTAGATGCAGGAGTTCACGGTGTTTTTAACGCGGAGGGAGCGGATTGGTCCAAACATCGTCCGATTGTAGCAAAAGGATTGGACGTACGTCATCAAAAGGATTTTTATCCCTCCATTGAACCCGTTTTAGAGCGCTTGTACAACAAATGGAAAAAAGATGCGGACTCTGGAATGCCTTTCGATATTCAAAAAGACCTCTTTCGTTTCACCGTTGACGTTACTTCATCTCTGGCCTTTGGTTACCCGATGAACACGATTGAACAGGAGGGAAGCGCCATTCAGGATCACATGGCAAAAGTATTCCCAATGATGTTTCGACGGATCAATCAACCGATTCCGTGGTACAAGTGGTATCGCACTGCCGCAGACAAAGAGTACGACGTTGCAGTAAAGGAAATGAACCGTTTGGTCGATGAATTTATCGTCAATGCCCGCCAGCGATTGATCGATTATCCTGAAATGCGCGAAAATCCACCTTCCGTAATTGAAGCCATTTTGGTTGCAGCAGAAGAGGACGAAGCTTTTACGGATGCAGATGTGCGCGGTAATCTACTAACTTTATTGATGGCAGGAGAAGATACTACGGCGCATACATTGACCTGGTTCATCTATCTTCTGACGCAAGAAGAAGAAGTTTGCAAATCGATTCGAAAAGAAGCAGATGAGATTCTCGGAACGAACCTTTGGGCAGAACGTTACGAGCAAAATGCCCAATTAAAATACCTTGAAGGTGCCGCGTTTGAAGCAATGCGATTCAAGCCGGTTGCACCAATGCTTCTTTGGGAAGCGGCAGAAGACGTTGAAATTGAAGGCGTTTTTATTGAAAAAGGACAACGCATTTTAACCCATCATCGCTACGGTGCGGTATTAGATACTCATTTTACCGATGCCGAACGTTTCAAACCCGAACGCTGGTTGAAAGAAAGTCGCTGCCCAGTCCATAAAACAGAAGCTTTTACGCCTTTTGGTGGTGGTCCTCGGTACTGTCCTGGTCGAAACCTGGCGATTCTAGAAATCCGAATGGTAATGGCCATGCTTCTGAAAAATTTTGAAATCGAATTGGTGACAGAATACAGCGACGTCAAGGAAATTATGGCATTTGTGATGATGTCGAAAGGGTATCAAGTGCGATTGAAACCACGCAATTCGTTTTCAATTGAAAAAGGGGATTGAGGGGAATTTGTGACTTCACAATTAACATTTCCTAACAGTTGCCGTGAAAGGTTTATCTGTACATTCGTCTTATCAGAAAAAACACATTGAAAACCGAAACAGCACCAGAGGTCACAAGTATTGCATCGAGGACGATATATACCGATGTTAGTACCATTCCAGCAGACGATTGGAACGCCGTATGTCAAAACCGTAACGTTTATCTTACACTTTCATATTTGACCGCATTGCAAAAAGGGATGGGGCATTCGATGAAATTTTTCTACACAATCTCGTATGATCCTCAGGGAACTCCCTTGTTCATTGCTGCGTTTCAGTTGGTTCGATTCAAAGACAAACGCAAAAAATATACGGTACATCTGTGCAAATTGTCGTATCACATCACAAAAAAACTGGAAGATGCGCTTACAGTGAATGTCCTGGTCTGTGGAAACGTATTTTCGGATGGAGAAAACGGAATGTTATGGGCCGATGATTTGGACGATGTAGCTGCAATAGACGAAGCGGAAAACGTTGTTAACGCCTTGAAAAAGAAGGAAAAAGTTGAAGAAGAATCCTCGATGATCCTTTTCAAAGAATTTTGGACCCAATCGAGTAAATTTAGCGATCGATTGAAGCAATTTAGCTACCGCGATTTCATGATCGACGTGAATATGGTACTCAAAATGCACGAAGATTGGCATTCGTTTGACGCATACTTGGCCAGTATGAAAACGAAATTTCGAACACGCGCCAAAAGCACCTTGAAAAAATCGGAAGACCTTGAAATCCGCTCGCTGTCGGCAATTGAAATCCATCAATGGGAAAACCGAATCACCGAACTTTTCGGAAACGTACTAGAAAAATCGGATTTTAGTGTCGGCGCAATGACCGCTACCACATTCATCTATTTTAAAGAAGAACTAGCTGATAATTTTGAATTTACAGGTGTTTTCTTAAACAATCACTTAATAGGATTTAGCACTTCTTTCTTAAACTATCATGCGCTTGAAGCCAATTACGTCGGACTGGACTACGAACTCAATAACGAATATTCCGTATATCAACGCTTACTCCTGAATTATGTGATGCGAGGCATTGAAAAGAAGGTGAAAGAGATACATTTTGGACGTACTGCCGAATTGATGAAAAGTCAGATTGGTGCTGTTCCTCAAAATATGCGATTGTATATCAAACACAAACGAAGTCTACCCAATTTACTATTAAAACCAATCATTGAGTCGATCTCGCCAAGTGAATTTGAGTTGCGACCGCCCTTTAAATCAGATTTTATCTAATGGATTCATTAACACAAATAGTACTTGGCGCTGCTGTCGGAGAAGCGGTTTTAGGTAAAAAGGTTGGCAGTCGTGCGATGTTGTGGGGCGCTATAGCTGGAACAATTCCCGATTTTGATGTGTTCATACGCTTCTTTACCGATGATATCACTGCAACAGCTTTGCACCGAGGAATTTCCCACTCCTTGTTTTTCTCCATAGCGATGGCGCCTATTCTTGGCTGGATCGCGAACAAAATTCACCGAAAACGGAATATTGGTGTTAAACCCTGGGCCTGGCTCTTCTTCTGGGCATTGGTAACACATCCACTGTTGGACATGCATACAAACTGGGGGACCCAATTTTTCTGGCCCTTCGAATACCGCGTAGCCTACAATAACATCTTTGTCGTTGATCCTTTGTACACCTTGCCATTCTTAGTTTTCACCATGCTTGCGCTTTTCAAAAAACGCACCGATCCAATGCGCGTCAAGTGGAATCGAATTGGGTTGATCGTCAGTTCTTCGTACATGGTGTTGAGCATTTTACTCAAATGGGTCTCGTTTCATTCGTTTGAAAAGCAATTGACGAAAGACAAGATCGAATATGTAAACATGGACACCAATCCATCGCCCTTCAACACTATTCTATGGGCAGCGACTGTGGAGACAAAAACAGGCTTTCGATTGGGCTATTATTCCTTTTTCGACTCGAAACCTATTGAATTCTCAGATGAAATCCCTAAAAATCATGATCTCATTGCGCCTTATCTGCAACAAAAAGAAGTGCAACAATTAATCAAAATCTCAACAGGATCGTACATCATAGAAGCGGTTGAGGACAAGCTTCATTTCATTGATATACGATTCGGACAAATGAGTTTTGACCCAAATGCAAAAGCGTTTGTCTGGCGCTATGAACTGACACCTATTTCTCCCCATCAGGTTCAAGTAAAGCGTATCAGCAGTAATCCCGGAGACATGAATATGAAGAAGCTTTTCGGTGCGCTATGGAAACGCATTTGGGGGAACTAAATCAAGGGTTCCGAACCATGGCTCAGAACCCTTTGGAATCAATTGTTTTTAACAATCGTTTTGACCAAACCTTTTCCGTTATTAAGCGTAATTTCGACAAAGAGTATTCCACTTGGAAACGCCTCCAAAGAAACACTTGTTGTGGACGTTTGTACCGCAGAATTCGTATACAGCGTTTTTCCTTCAGCACTTAAAATCTCAATAGATTCAGGAACTATTTCTCCCGTTGTAATGTGAACAACATCCGCTACGGGATTTGGATAAACCAGGATCTCAGCAAATGCTTCCAACTCTAACGTATTCAACGTGAAACCTGTGATCATTCGCAAATGCCCCGTGTTGTATTCCGAAACATACATTGTATCTTCCGTTGCATTTACGACAATTCCATTGGGCGTTGTAAACTTTGCCGTATCGAGGGCGCCATCCGTTGTCCCGAAAGAACTTCCCGCGTAGAGATGCACCTCCAAGGTAATTGGATCCACTGAATAAATACGTTGTCCATTGAAAGCAGTCGCAAATAACTTACCGCCAACAGTCTCAATAAACCCCAAACTTCCAGAACCTGGGAGTTGTGCGATAAAAACCAAGGTATCCGGTTCTACCCGAAATATTTTGCGGTCGGTAAAATTGGCTACATACAATTCATTATTGCAATAGGAGAGACCCACGGGACCATTTAATGGTGTACCCGAATGAAAATCGTGGAAAGAACCATCAGGAGCCAGTTTTTTCAAGTTGCTTTGTGGTGAATAAGTAGTGAGGATCATCGTATCACTCGCGATGTCTTTGATGATTCCCGAAGGACCAATAATTGCCAACGTGTCAATTGGCAAACCAGCACTTGTGAAGGTGTAAATTTTGTTGCCGACATTATCACAAACGTAGAAATCGCCCGAAGCATTAAATTCCATGCCGTTCGGTGTATTGAGTCCACTGACAAATGTCGTAACCGTTCCATTGGGCGTTCGTTTGAATACGGCATCTCCGGAATAATCAGCACAATACAGGTTTCCAGCATTATCGAAGATCAAGTCATCGGTAAATTTTGTTGCAGGATCGCTCACCACGGTACTGACCATTGTTTGCGAAAAGGCATTGAAAGCACCTAACATCATTGTGCCACAAGCGAATAGTAGTATTTTTTTCATATTTTTTTTGAGCCAAATTACCTGCATCTTCGGCTCGAAGACGTCAATTCCAACCTAAAATGAGCAAAATTATACATCTCTGACACATATATTACGCGAATTTACGAGGGCAATGCGCAACTTAAAAACCAAGCAACATTTTTAATTTAGCCCCATTGACAAAGGACCCCGCCCATAAGTGCAAGCGATACCAACCAATACGCAACGTTGATTAAGATATATTTCCCCCCTTTACTTTCAAGGAGTGCATTCGTTCCAATGACAGGCAAAACGATAAAAATCGCAGTAATAGCGCCATGGAACGCCCCATGCTTGAAGGTTCTAAACTTGTGTCCCAAAGTCTCCATAAGTCCCTGCAATTCTAAGTTAGCCGCCGTTCCAGGCTCACGAAAACCAGGTTCATCAGCAAACAAAGAATACAACCCCGTTTGATGCACCACGATGGAAAACAACACCAGACTCATCATAAAAGCAAACAGATACGTTAAACTGAAAACGATAGGCAGATTTACACCTTTCATCTTCTCTTCGCTTAAAAAACTTGCCTTCATCCAAGCGGTTCCGAAAATTTTAGGATTGTACCAAAGCAAACCAATAGCTAATGGGATAACAGCCGCCAATGCGACAATACTAAGATGGGGTAACATAGATGTGGTTTTGCGTTTGATTAAATGTAATCAATAATCCGTGGCACTCATAGAGAAAACGCATAAAACAACAAGCGCACAGCAAAAACGATCATGACGAATCCGAACACGCGGTACATTCGCAGTAGCCGTCTTCCGCTGATCAATTGCCCCAAACGTTCCGAGAAAAATGCTTTGAGGACATCGGTAGCAAAAATGGTAATGAGCGTGATTAAAAGTGAAATGGTGGTTTCCGTTTCCGAATACATGGTGCGATTGTAGGCGGCAAAACCGAACCAAACAGCAAAAACAAAAGGATTAAAGAAATTGATAATAAATCCATTCAGAAAAAATACCCACCAGGAATTTCCTTGTTTTCGAGATTTAACATTTGTATCCGTCGACGGAAAAAAGAGGTATTTAACGCCAAAAAGAAGCACAAGAACTCCACCAAGTAATGCAATCCACCATTGAAATTCGGGCTGTTCAAAAAGTGACTGACCTCCCCAAATAGCTGCAGAAACACAAATCGCATCACCAACAAGAATCCCCAACGCAACAGCTACTCCTGCGGCTTTTCCTGAAGAAATGGTGCTTTTGATCACGGCCATACTACATGAGGATGCTTATGGAGTAAACGTGATGGATGAGATAGCCCGACAAACCAAAAGAAAAATAAATATTAGTGCGGT
>JBNKGN010000061.1:0-12927 GCA_050289845.1 Crocinitomicaceae bacterium
AATCGAGTCGCATCCGTTTGTTGCACCTCCAACAACCGTAAATGTAGCGGTGTTGTTTGATGCTGTGTATGTGTTTCCGTCAATCCACGAGTAAGTATCACAAGCGACTTGTACATCCGTACTTGTAGCTACTGGAAGAATTGTCAAATCTAACGTTACAATCGAGTCGCATCCGTTTACTGCACCTGCAACTACCGTAAATGTAGCAGTGTTGTTTGATGCCGTGTAGGTATTTCCATCGATCCAAGTGTACGATCCACACGCTGTTTGCACGTCTGTTCCCGTAGCTACTGGAAGAATTGTCAAATCAAGTGTTACCGTAGAATCACATCCCGAAGCGTTCATCACAACGAAAGTTGCCGTATTGTTCGATGCCGTGTATGTGTTCCCATCGATCCAAGTATACGATCCACAAACCGTTTGCACGTCTGTTCCTGTATTTGGAGCTCCAACGGTCAAATCCAATGTAATAATTGAGTCACACCCCGCTGCATTCGTTGTTACAAATGTTGCTGTGTTATTTGAAGTTGTGTAGGTGTTTCCATCAATCCAGGTATAAGGACCACATGCCGTTTGCACGTCTGTCACTGTTGATGAATAATTGATTGTCAAATCTAACGTTACAATCGAATCACAACCATTCACATTCGCATCCGCCAAAATGAATGTAGCAGTATTATTTGACGCTGTATAGGTATTTCCATCAATCCAGATGTACGAATCACACGCTGTTTGCACGTCTGTTCCCGTTGTTGGAAGGCAAAGTGCTGTCACCAAGAAATTGTCGATTGAAACATCGTTATCTACCACTAAGTTTTGTGTAGATACAGCATAGAATCCGAATTTAACGACTCCTGAATAAGCAGAAAGATCAATGTATTCGTGCTGACCAATGTTTGAAGGTTCTGAACCAACAGTATATACTTGGATTAGGTTTGTGTTTGACCAAGTTGCTCCGTTGTCTGTTGAAATTACCACGGCCAATGAATCATCTGCATCCAAAGTCGTCGCTGAAGTTCCAGCATACGTTGTCAAAGCTACATCATATTCCAATTGGAACGGTCCACCTGTCAAATCAATCGAAGGAGAAATCAACCATTCGTCCTGACCTGTTGAGTAGATATTCATTCTAGCGGCACCTGTACTACCATTGTTTGCGAAACCGTCGCTCACCCAAGAAGAAGGTTCAATTGTCAATACCGATGAAGCTGTTAATGTTCCTGTAGCTTCTTCCCAACAACTTGGAACGTAATTGGTGAAATCTTCAGAATAGTCTGGCGTATATACACCACAAGTCGTTGTTACAGTGAACGGTCCTGTCCAAATACTTGTTCCGTTACCAGAACAGTCAGCCTGAACGTAAAACTCATAACTTGAATTTGCCGACAAACCAGTAATTGATTCTGGATTATTTGAAGTTCCAGCAATTGTTGGAGTTCCTGTTGGTGTAAATCCTGCTGCACCATATTCGATATTCCATGCAGTTGCAGAACCGTTTTCTATCCATCCAAGATCCACAGAAGTTGCTGTCAAGTTTGAAGAATTAATCCCTGAAACTTGTTGACACAAGGGAATAGGCTCTACAATAACATTATCAATAAAGATATCGTTGTCAGCTCCACTCACACTTGATGTTGCGTAGAATCCAATACGAACCACACCTGAGTATCCCGACAAATCAATAATTGCCAGATCTCCTGTGTTTGATGGCTCAGTACCCGTTGTGTATGTTCTTAGGATGTTCGCATTTGACCAGGTCGCTCCGTTATCCGTAGAAATAACCACTACCAATGAGTCATCAGAATCGAATGTTGTACTTGATGTACTTGCATAAGCCGTAAGTGCGACGTCGTATTTTAATTGAAACGGACCACCTGTCAAATCGATCGAAGGTGAAATCAACCACTCAAACTGACCCGACGAATAGATGTTCACGCGTGCAGCACCCGTAAAACCAACGTTTCCAAAACCGTCATCTCCCCAATCAGAAGCACTCAAAGATAATACTGACGACGCAGTTAAAGCGCCTGTAGCTTCGTCCCAACAATTTGGAAGGTACGATGCAAAATCTTGCGAATAAACTGGAGTTAACGCACCGCAAAGCGTAGAAAAACTATACGGTCCAGCCCAGCTACTCAAATCCATTCCACCACAATCTGCTTGCACGTAGAATTCATAATCTGTCGCTGACATTAATCCTGTAAGCGGTTCTGGATTGTTTGAAGTCCCAGCAATTGTTGGAGTTCCTGTTGGCGTAAATCCTGCTACACCGTATTCGATATTCCAAGACGTTGCCGAACCATTTTCTGTCCAGCTAATGTCAGCGGACGAAGCAGTAATATTTGCTGCCATTCCAGCCGAAGGGGTGAAACAAGAAACTGTGGAAAATTGGACTACATCAAAGTTTAAATCATTTGGTGTACCCCATTGGCCTACTGCAATATATACAGTGTTTCCTGCTGCAACTACCGCTGAAACCGTTTGCAATCCCGTCGAAGAAGACGAACCTGAAGCATCCAATTCATTGCTGAACGTTGTTCCTGTACAATCGTCAAAAATTCCAATTCCATTCCAAGAATTGTACGTGTTGATCGTCATGGTAATCTGCTCAGCACTTCCACCGGCAGTGTACTCAAATAGGTAAACATCATCATCCCAGTAACTCGCATTGATGGAAGTCCCCATTGGGTTGACATTCCAGTCTTCGGCACCTCCTGTGCCTGGTGTTGTTATTCCAGTCGCCGTATAACCATTCGAAAGCACCACTGCGGAGCCGCAGCCGTATTGTGCCAGAGTAGTCGAAGCGCCTAGAAAAAGCGTCATTCCCGTAAAGAATAACGTTTTTGTAAAATTCTTCATTATTTATTTTTAAAATTCGGCTCAAAGCTAGGTTAGATAACTTCTAGTCTAGGGTGTTTTTTGTTAAAAAATCTAACAAATACACAGGTCAAACCGCAAGCAATTACACGTCAGAACATTAGGGCTTTATTTTTTTCCGCTGCGATAGCATTTTCTTTTTTCAGCATAAGCTGTAAATGCACCTGTTTTTGGGGACTTTTCGCCTTCCGACGAACATCCTAAACCGTTTAGTCCAATCGAATAACTGGCAAACCAATGTTTTTCAGCACAGCGACAACGCGAATTGCCGCGACAACGGTTACTGTAATAGGAAAATTCAATTCTGAAGCAACATGAAACGAATCGAGCACTAAATACATCCCTGCTCCTACCAGGCCTGCCAATGCGTATATTTCCTTTCGGAAGATTAAAGGGATTTCATTGCACAAAACGTCTCTTACAACACCTCCGAAACACGCTGTAATCATTCCACAAATCACTGCATAACCTGGACTAATGCCATAGCTCAATGCTTTTTCCATTCCACCGATCGCGAAAGCTCCCAAACCGATTGCATCAAAAAGGAAAAATGTCTTTCGGAAATATTGCAATTTCCGGTAAAAGAGAAAAACAAGGGCAACTCCGATGGAAACGATAATTAAATAGGTGTAATCATTCATCCATCCAACTGGATACGCCCCGATCAAAATATCCCGAACGGTTCCACCTCCAAGTGCTGTGACGAAGGCTATTATTGCAACTCCCATCAAATCGAAGCGCTTTTCTCCTGCCGCTAATGCCCCACTGATCGCGAAAACCAAGGTTCCAACGACATCAATAACGTCTACGATATTGAAGGAAAGTCCCACCACTAAACGACGATATTGACAATCCTGCCTGGAACCACAATCACTTTTGTAGGAGCTTTGCCTTCCAGCCATTTTTCAGAGAGTTCATGCGTCAACACTTCCTTCTCCACTTCTTCTTTGGTGAGTGCTAATGGCAATTCCAACTTAAAACGCATTTTTCCATTGAAGGAAACCGGATAAGCGTGACTCGATTCGATCAAATACGACTCGTTAAATTCTGGGAATTTTGCAAAAGAAATCGTTCCTGGAGCATTCCCCAATTGTACCCATAATTCCTCTGCGATATGTGGTGCATAAGGAGAAACAAGGATGGTGAGTTGTTCCAAAATATGCTTGTTGTTGCATTTTTGATCTGTCAATTCGTTGACGCAAATCATAAAATTGGAAACACCTGTATTGAACGAAAAACGCTCCAAATCGTCCCCTAATTTTTTGATTGTTTTGTGCAACGTTTTCAAAGCGTCTTTTGTGGGTTCGCCTTGATCCAAGGACAAATTGTTGTCCTGGTCGTGGAACAGGCGCCATAGCTTACGAAGGAAATTGTGAACACCGTTTATTCCACTCGTATCCCAAGGCTTGCTCTGCTCCAAAGGTCCGAGGAACATTTCATACATCCGCAAGGTGTCAGCGCCAAATTTCTCCACCAAATCGTCGGGCGTTTGAACGTTGTACTTGGATTTCGACATTTTCTCCACTTCGCGACGCACGGTAAAAAGACCTTCATCCTCCTCTGCAAACAAAGCGCTGCGAAATTCAGGTCTCCATTCTTGAATGGCATCTAAATCCACTTCGTTTTGCGTTCCAACCACATTGATATCTACGTGAATTAGACGTTTGGTCCAATTAGTAATTGCAACATCCCAATTTTCCACGCTTTCGATATCGGCTTCCTGACACATTGCATCGATCAAAATTTCTTTCAATTCGTCTTCAATATCTTCGAAATCGATTTCCGAAATTCCATCAGACAGGTACAGCATCTTTTCATTTCCGAGTGCTTCAGTTGCTTCGTCGGTGCCATTGATTCCTTCCATGAAATAATCAAATTCCAACTTCACCTCCGTCATAAAGGCGCTATTCCCCAAAATCATCCCTTGATTGATCATTTTTTGGAATGGCTCTTCGAAAGGAATGTATCCCAAATCGAACAAGAATTTTGTCCAGAAACGCGCATACAATAAATGTCCCGTTGCGTGCTCCGATCCACCGATATACAAATCGACATTTTGCCAATAGTCAACCTTCTCCTTCGCAACGAATTCACCGTCGTTTTGTGGATCCATATAGCGCAGGAAATACCAGGAACTTCCCGCCCATCCTGGCATCGTGTTAAATTCCATGCGATCGCCTTCTGCATAATTCCAGGCAGATTTTTCGGCACGTGCCAAAGGTGGCTCCCCATCTTCAGTTGGCAAATATTTGTCCACTTCCGGAAGTGTAATTGGAAGATTTTGGTCGCTCACTAAATGCGGAATTTCGTCTTTGTAATAGACTGGGAAAGGCTCTCCCCAATAACGTTGTCGGGAAAATACAGCATCACGCAAACGGTATTGTGTCTTTCCATTTCCTAGTCCACGTTTCTCAATTTCGTGGATGGCTGTTTTGATTGCTTTTTTTGCTGGCAGACCGTTCAAGAAATCTGAATTGACAATCACCGCATCTTTTTCCGTATAAGCACCTTCGGAAATATCCTGATTCTCGAAAATATTAATGATTTCGATACCAAAATGTGTGGCAAAATCCCAATCGCGTTGATCTCCACAAGGTACCGCCATAACGGCTCCTGTACCGTAGGAAGCCAATACATAATCTCCAATCCAGATCTGCACTTTTTCCCCAGTAAAAGGATGCAAAGCAAAAGCCCCCGTATTCTCTCCGGTAATATTCTTAACATCGGATTGGCGATCGCGTTCCGATTTCAAAGAGGCTTGTTTTTTATAGGCTGCAACGGCTTCTTTACATTCCGCGGTGGTGATTTGGTCTACTAACGGATGTTCTGGTGCGAGCACCATAAAAGAAACACCGAAAATAGTATCAGGGCGCGTCGTAAAGACTTCAATTGGAGATAACTCCTTTCTTTCTTTCCCTGCTTCGACAGTATTTAGTTCATCCCTCCAAAGTGGGAAGCGTACCGATGCTCCCACCGATTTTCCAATCCAATTGCGTTGTTGATCTTTTATAGAATCGGTCCAATCAACAGTTTCGAGACCTGTTAAAAGTCGTTCGGCGTATGCTCTAATTCTCATGGACCATTGGCGCATCAATTTTTGCTCAACAGGATGTCCTCCGCGCTCAGAAACACCATTAACTACTTCGTCATTCGCAAGTACGGTTCCTAAAGCAGGACACCAATTCACCCAGGAATCGGCCAAATATGTCAAACGGTATTGCATTAACACATTGCTTTGTTCTTTGGAAGACATTGTCTTCCAATCCGCTGCAGAAAACACGGTTTCACAATCATGGACGGCGTTAACAGCAGTATTCCCTTCTTTTTCAAAAGATTCGATCAATTCGGAAATGCGTTCGGCTTTGTCCGTATCAATGTTGTACCAACAATCAAAAAGTTGTTTGAAGATCCACTGTGTCCATTTGTAGTATTCTGGCGAAGAGGTGCGCACTTCACGATCCCAATCAAACGAAAATCCTATTTTATCCAATTGATCGCGGTAACGTGCGATATTTTCTTTGGTTGTTTTTTCGGGATGTTGCCCTGTCTGAATGGCGTATTGTTCGGCAGGCAATCCAAAAGAATCGTATCCCATTGGATGCAAAACATTGAATCCCTGAAGGCGTTTGTAGCGCGCAAAAATATCCGAAGCGATGTACCCTAACGGGTGCCCCACGTGTAGCCCCGCTCCAGAAGGATAAGGGAACATATCGAGGACGTAATACTTTGGTTTTTCAGAAAAATCTTCTGCTTTAAACGTTTTGTTCTCTGCCCAAAATTTGCGCCAATCTTGTTCTATTTTCAGAAAATTGTATTCCATCGCTTTGCCTTAAATTTAATGGGCAAAGATAGTAAATGGATAGAGGAAAACAGCGTCTGGTGCGCACATATTGGCTACTGAAGAACATTTGATCACAGAATAGAGTAAAATAAAGCAAATGCGCCGTCATTCAACGCGGGATTTTTCGAATGTATTCTTATTTTTACTTCAGATGACACGTAAGATTATTCCTTTTTTTCTCTTCCTAACTGTTCTTCTTGGGAACAACCACCCTATTTACAGTCAGGAACTGCGTGAATCTGACCTTCTTAAGTCCGTAAGTCAAGCCAAATCTTCGGAACAGCGATACGAACGGATGCTGGTATTGGGGAAATATTATCTGGCCAACAACATCCACAAAGCCGATTCTTTGGAAGAAATTTTACTGCGAGACAGTCGAAATTTTGAAGATTCTGTCCGTTTTAGCGCCTTAATGTTTAGTGCAGAAGTGACATTAATTCGTGGCGATTTGGATTCCTACTTCAATACGATCCTGGCGTGCCAGCCTTTTTTAAACAAATTGAAATCGGACGACGTACAATTTACCATCTACCGACACCTTGGATTCTATCATAGCAATATGCAAGAATACGAAACCGCGCAGACCTACTTAAACATGTCGCTCCGAAAGGCAAAGCGGATGCACGATATCGGCAAGGAATCGGAAGCGTATCGATACATCGCGATGAATTTTATGCGCGGCAACGCGAAAGATTCGGCCATTTATTATTCCGACAAAGCACTTTCGAGCGGTCGCCGCAGTGGAAACAAAGCTATTCAATCACAAGCCTTCAATACCAAGGCACGTATCTATGACTTCTACGGACAAGTGGAATTAAGCGTTGCCAAAAATCTGATTGCTTTACAATTGGCGGAAGAAGTGAGAAACACTTTGCTTTTGGCTACCTATTGTCGGGAAGTTGGTCGCTCGCAAGAACTCATCTTGAATTTGGACGACGCCGAATATTATTTCCGAAGGTCGCTCGATTATTCACGGCAAATTAACGACCGTCGACAAATGGCACTTGCTCTCACCAATCTCGCATCGGTGCAACTGGACCGGCATCAATATGACAAAGCGATTAAAAATGCCACGCGATCCATACAACTGCTGACGAATCTGAACGACTTAAATGGTCTCGGTGCCACACACAACATATTGGGGATGGTGTACAATGAGCAGGGCAATTACAATCAGGCATCGCTCAACTTCAATCAGGCATTGGTTTATTACGAATCGACTAGTAATAAAGAAGAAATTGCAGGTGTCTACCATAACGTGGGAACCGTATTTAAAGAACAAAAGCGCTATCAAAATGCGTTAAATTATTTGAATCGTTCGATAGAAATTCGCGAACAATACGGTGCAAAAAATCAAATTTACAACACCTTCCGAGTGATCGCTGACGTGTACAAGGAGATTCATGACATTCCGAAAGCGTTGGAGTATATGGAATTGTATGTGAATTACATTGACAGTAACGCCACGATACAAGCAGCAACAAAAATTGCAGAGTTGAGTGAATCCTACCGATCCGAGCAACGGGAACGTTTGATCAATTCACAGGCGGAATCGATTCGGCAACAGCGACAGGAACGGGAAATGACCGCAGCCAGGTTGGAGACGACGCAGCTTCGAAATAATTTCCAGATGTACATCATCGTGGCCTTTATCATCATTATCGTAATGGCTGGATTGATCATCTTTTACCGTTGGAATCAGACACAAATCAAACAGCAACAGCGCGAGGCGGAAATGTCCCAAACCTTACTTCGTACACAGATGAATCCCCATTTTGTTTTCAACGCCATGTCGGTGATACAGAGTTATATTTATGAAAACGACACTGAAAACTCGTCGCGATTTCTGGTCAATTTCTCCCGTCTAATGCGCTTGATTTTGGAAAACTCGCCGAAAGAACACATTCCGATCGAAACTGAAATTGAGATTTTGAAAAAGTATTTGGAGATGCAAAAATTGCGTTTTCAGGAACGATTTGAGTATATTATACACGCAGATGAGGCATTGTTAGCAGAGAGTGCACACATTCCTCCAATGATTACGCAACCGTTTATTGAGAATTCTATTGAACACGGTCAGTTACATACGATCGATGGAGGGTTTATTCATATTTCGTTCACCAAAGAAGGGAATATGCTTCATATCACAATAGAAGACAACGGTGTCGGAAGAAAAGCGTCTAAAGTAAAGAACAAAAGTTCGGCGCATAGAAGTATGGCAATGGAAATTACGGCCGAAAGAATAGAGAATTTAAACAAGAAATTCAGAACGGATGGTTACTTGCAAGTGGAAGATTACAATAAAGAATTGGAAACTGGGACAAAAGTGTTAATTTCGCTACCATACACCACTGAAAACTAAGGATTCACCAACGACAAAACCATGAAGAAAGTACTCATAATTGACGACGAAAACCGCACACGCGAATTGATCGCGAAGATGATTGATTCTTTCGGTTACGACGTAGAAACAATTCCGGAAGGAGAAAACGTTCAATCGGCTATTGCGGCCATTGAAAAACACCAACCCGACATTGTTTTTATTGATATTCAAATGCCCGATGGAACTGGATTTGACGTAATTCGCTCCATTGAGGAGAAAAATTTCGAGGTGATCTTCATTACAGCGCATGAAGAGTTTGCCATCAAAGCGATTAAATTTAGTGCCCTCGACTACTTATTGAAACCCGTTGATACCAGTGAATTACGTTCTGCTTTAGAAAAAGCGCTTTCAACCATCGAAGATCGGAAAGAACATACCCAATTTGATGCATTGCATAAAAACATGCAGCCGAATGAAAAGCGTCGATTGGTCTTGAAAACACAAGAAAGTGTACATGTTGTAGAATTGGATCAAATTATTCGTTGCGAGGCAGATCGTAACTACACCTCGTTCTTTTTGAAGGATGATAAAAAGATTCTCGTTTCCAAAACGTTGAAAGAATACGAAACCCTGCTTTCAGGACACAATTTCCTTCGCGTGCAGCAATCACATTTGATTAATATCAATTATGTCGATCGCTATGACAAGAAAAATGGTGGTGCCGTTGTAATGAAAGATGGTTCAGAAGTGCCATTGTCACCTGCCAAACGCGATATCTTTTTCACTAGATTGGAAAATCTGTAAAGTAAAAAATCATTCAAACGGTCGAAATATTCAAAATACCCCTATCGATATTCATTAACCACCTGACATTCAAAATTAAGTTGGTATACTTACTATAAGAAATAAGGAGAAATGTCAGGTTGTTTTC
Organism: Crocinitomicaceae bacterium; assembly: GCA_050289845.1. GTDB lineage: Bacteria > Bacteroidota > Bacteroidia > Flavobacteriales_D > Crocinitomicaceae > UBA4466. The sequence continues at coordinate 9,973 of JBNKGN010000061.1, forward strand.
TTTAGGTTTCACTTTGAAAAACGGAGGATTCGCTGCTTGGAGAGGCAGTTTCATTTTCTAGTTTGATTAAAGAGTATAACAGTTCTTAGCCTCCACTTTTAAAGTACGTATGAAAATACAAGGCTTAAAGAAAATACCTGATTTTTTTGTTTCTGGTTTATAAGGTTTAATTCTTCATACTACGAAGAGATTGTTGTTACACTACTACAGAAGATAACTTACTACTAACAAGAAAAAAAAGAGTTGATTGCAGTTAACTCTTTTTTTTCGTTTATACCTCTGTCAGCGCAAACAATACAGGTCGACTTGGTGCCGCATCATTTTCAAAAGGTGCTACTTGTAAGTTGAGTACGTAGTAACCATCCGCGACGTGATCAGGGACAAAAATCAACTCTGTTATTGTTCTTTCGTGATTCGGATTTTCTGGAACCTCCCAAAATGCATGGTGAAAAGCCAAGGCTCCATCGTCACTTTCACGATCTACAGAAGGCAAGTCCAACAATAGGTGCTTTACCCCTTTTTGAATCAGGTATTCAGCAATTTCGACTTCAAGGTATGCTGGATTCGTTGCTGCGTAATTCTTCGTTTTCTTACTAATCCCGTTCGGAAGCGTACGTAAAATCAAGGCCTCCTTTGAAATATCACATTCCTTCATCTGATCAAGTGTGATCACCAAATCGACTGCATTTTCGACATTACGCGTTTCAGGTGTCAAGGAAAGTACTTGTGCTTCAAAAAAGAATTCCTTGAGCGTTTTATTGATCGAAAAAACTTCCTTCGTGATGTGCCCCAAACACTCCGTGTGTGTACCGTGACCGTGTGGATTAAACGAAATATCACGAAAATTTACCGAACCGCCTTCTGCTACAGACCCTGTGTAATGCTCCGTTCGAACGGGCTCGAATATTGGTGGTTCTACATACCATGCACGAGGGTTGGCTTCTGTATTACTCAGTCCTAGCGACAAATCCAGCGGCTTTTGTGTGTCGATATACTGATGGGAGTTCACGTAAAATTTCATCCTCCGAAGATACAGAATCGTTGCGGAAAAAAAAATTATTCATTTTAGTTGCCCTGATTTTTGTTACCATGGTATTTATTTGTATGTTTGTCCTTCAAAACTTAATCAAAAATGAAAAAAGCAAGCGTATTATTTTTAGCAATGGTAGCTGTAGGCATCACTGCATGTTCCAACGAAGCAAGTGAAACCGAAGACGAAACAGCCGTTGAAGCTGTGACATACAACCTTGATGCAAGTGCATCTACCATCACTTGGAAAGGATCCATGTCTCCTGAGTATTTTCATGAAGGAACAATTAAAGCGACGAGCGGAACGTTAACAATGGAAGGCGAAGAAGTAACGTCTGGAACTTTCGAGATTGACATGAACACTATCGATGATACTTCAATGGAAGAGCCTAAATCAGGAGCTTTGGAAGGTCACTTGAAAGGAACTCTTGTAGATGAAAACCATCCACAGGATTTGTTCTTCAATATCCCAGAATTCCCAACCGTGGGTGTTACTGTAAACTCGTTTAAAGACGGGCAATTGGATCTTACGCTTTCCATTCTAGGAAAAAAATTGAACCAAACTGTTCCAGCAACAATTTCAGCAAACGGAACAGAAGCAACCATCAATGGCACCTTTGCTATCGACTTCAGCGAAACTGGAATCCCAGGATTCCAACCAAATCCTGAAGACGGATCTGGTATCAACCCTAAAGTTGACTTTACGGTAGCATTGAAAATGAAAAAATAATTTCTTCAAGCAGAATAGAAGGGCGTTCGTACAAGATACGAACGCCTTTTTTTATTTCTATATTTGCCATATGAAGTGTAACTACAACGCTGTCATTTTCGATTTTGGCGGTGTGATTATCAATATTGATTACGAAGCTACAATAGCCGCTTTCAAATCGCTTGGAATTGTCAATTTCGACGCCTTATATTCACAAGCAGCGCAATCGGATCTCTTTGATGCTGTTGAAACAGGGCGGATTTCCGCACAGCACTTTATCAATGGTTTACTCCCTTTAATGCCTTCAGGTACTACGCCCAACCAAGTGGTTCAGGCATGGAATGCGATGATTTTGGATATCCCCCTCCACCGCATCGAATTTCTTCTAAAGTTACGGGAGAAATGTCCTATTTACCTATTGAGCAACACGAATTCTATTCATATAGACAAAGCACTTCGGAATTGGAAATCGGTAACAGAGCTTTCGATTCATACGGTATTTGACAAAGTCTATTTGTCGCATGAAATGAACCTTCGGAAACCCGATCCAGCCATTTTTAAGCACGTTTGCAAGGAGATCAACGTTGCACCAGAGAATGCCCTATTCATCGATGATTCTATCCAACACATTGAGGGGGCCAAACGTATTGGTCTCAATACCTATCACCTACAAAAAGGTCAGGAAATTGCCACTGTTTTTTCTTGACAAAGCTCCACCAACAAGCCCATCGTCGCTTTCGGATGTAAAAAGGCGATTCGTTTGTTATCGGCTCCGTCTTTTGGTGTTGTGTGAATCAATTGAAATCCTTCCGCGCTAAGTCGTGCTAATTCAGCGTCAAGATCATCTACTTCAAACGCAACATGGTGAAATCCTCCTTTGTTCTTTTCCAAAAAGCGCGCAATCGCAGATTCCGAATTGGTGGCTTCAAGTAGTTCAATTTTTGAAGTGCCAACCATAATAAACGCGGTTCTCACCCCTTCTGATTCGACAATCTCCTGTTTGTAGCTTGCTTGTCCTAAAAGTGTTTCAAAAACTGGCAAGGCTTTTTCGATACTGTCAACCGCAATTCCTAAGTGTTCAATCTGTTTTATCATGGCAAAAAAAAACACGAACATAGCCCTGCTGCAGATTGCAGTGAACCTGCAGATCCGAAGCGGATACTAGCCTCAATTAGAAATGCTGGGCAAAAAACTCCATCTCCTGTCTACAGAGTATT
>JBNKGN010000062.1:0-12855 GCA_050289845.1 Crocinitomicaceae bacterium
CACCGATAAGCGTATCAAGAGGTAAATACCCAGCTGTTAATAAACTATGTCCCCAACTTTGCGATTCATTCGGTCCTAGAAACGTCGAGTCTAGTATACGTCCTGTTGCCAAAACAAAACCGCGATTCAATCCCAAATTACAATTCGTTCCGTCAAACTGTGCGTACGTGTATGGATCGCCTGTAAATTGAACGTTGGAAACGGTATAATTAGGACCTAAAAACTCGTATTGGACTAAATAATTCGACCAAGATGGATACAACTCTAGTTGCGCACTACTCGTAAAAACGAAAAGCAAAAGAAAAAAGGGCAGAATTCGATTCATGTGAATATTTGTAAGTGATGCAATTTGCAACTATTTTTCAAAATTCCAAAATCTTATTTCTTTATAAGAATACACGTCTACGCCCGATCTTACTGGAATAGAAGAAAAAAAATCATCGCTTTCGACGCAAATAAATCGCATCAAGGTAGATCAAAAACTTCATGGAGATACTGTTCACCTGCGGCTGATCAAAGAGGGTTTCAAACGTATTGAAATAAGACGGTTCCAAAGTTGTTTTGGAGTGAAAAATATTGTTTTTATATACAATTCTAAGCTCGCTTCCGGGGATAAAAATCCATCGAAAATTAACGTCTAAGGTAAAGGCGTTGTAATTGGTATTATGCAATGACAGCCCTTCATCGTCTAGCGGATTGTAATCGGTGGCTCGAAAAACCCCTTCATCGACCAGCGCCTGGAAGCCCAGATACCGCACTTGTTGCCAATAATGTCTCAAGCGCAAATCTACGCCCATTCGTTTCGTGAAAACAAATTGACTGCGAATTGAATTTTCAATTACCACGCGATTACGGCTTCCGATCATGATATCTTCCTCATACCCATCAACCAATTTCGAAACATACCCCATATCGTTGATATAGTGTTGAATATTGAAATCAACCACCAGGTTCATTCGGTCCGAAATTCGCAGTCGCGGACTCACGAAAATACCATTGCCAATTTGGGACGAGTGAAAAAAATCTTTGACCCAAAAACGCCCGTCCAATGCAAATCGTTTGGAATAATCACTGGAAAAGAAATAGTTGAGATAAATGTTTGGATTGAACCGCAATTCTTTTCCGAACTCACGTGACGCAAAGTGATTGACCTCCCCAAAGGGATTCAGTTCTCCCGAGATTTGCGTGTAAATCTGCTTCTTTAGCAATCCCCCTACCGTCCAGGAAATTGCCGACGACTGATACAATCCTGGCTTGTACAACTCAGAATACCACCAGCCAACGTTGACCCGTCGACGGTAAAAATTCTTCGTCCCTTTATAATCATTCCAACTAAAATTTACGGCATAACCGCGCTCATTGTTGTTATAGAGAAACCCAAGGTCATTAGGGTCATAGGTATCGCTTTCCTCCCAATATTCGAAATTGTACTGCCAAAGCCCCGAAACCTTCGCAAAACTAGCTCCCAAGCTATGACCGATCGTTGTTTGATCTTCAAAAATGGAGGAAACCTTCACAATCGAACCAATACGGTACATACCATCTTTTGAGAACACGTTATTTTCAAGCACAGAAACATTGGCGTCGCGGCTATCACCAACGCGCGTCACATTGGTATTAACAAAAGAAACTGTGCTATTGTTCTGAAGGTTTTGAGATAGTACGAAAACATTGTAATTGGTGAGCGGATTCGTTTCTACTTTTCGTTCGTTTCCAAGTGAATCGATAATCGTCGCTTCTGCGCGTCCTTCCACCGAATTAAAAATCCCAATCCCCAATCCTGACTTGGTGCGTCCCGACACTTTTGTTCCGTTAATTAAAGGTGCTGCGTCCGGATTATTACGCACTTCTTCCCCATCCGCTAACCCTTCATCCGCTTTGTAGGAATGAAACGGCGTACCGCCAATTCTGCGCGAATAAAATACGCCTCCAATGCGAAATAGATCGGTTCCTTCTAGAAAAAACGGGCGATTTTCATTGAATTGCACTTCAAAAGGTCCAAGATTTAAAATTTGTTGATCCGACGTAGTTTGACCAAAATCAGGAATGAGTGTCATATCCAAAGTAAACGCGTCATTGAGTCCGTATTTCAAATCCACACCACCCGTAACACGTCGTTTCCATGTTTGTTTTTCCAGCGTGTTGTCAAAGGAGTTTTCCAAATATCCCGTTGTATACGGCGTAATCGACAAACGTAACGGAGATGCTACATTATTAATGCCCGTCATTTTTCCCGACTGCGTGATCTCTCCAAAAACTTGAGGATTTACGGGGTTCCAATACGACATTTCACGATTTCTACGAACGGACCTCCCAAAATTGACATTCCATTCCTGTACATTTTTGTTGGGAAACCGAATCGCTGAATAAGGAATTTTCATTTCAAATGACCAACCATAATCGGTGCGATTTACCGCACTTCGCCAAACGGCATTCCACGTTTCATCAAATCCTTCGGAAGCACTTTCCAGACCGTCAATTTCAACTCCAGCAGCGGTAACAACAAACGTAAAGGCACTCACATTGTTTGCAAAAGGATCAATGGAAACTCCCGCCCAATCAGCGTTTCCAAAATCATCTCGTTGAGACAGCGTGTAACTCACCGAATCGGGTTGAGCGTCAAACATTTTCGCCCCCACATACAAGGCATTATCATCGTAAAAAAGACGGTATTCTGTTTTGAAGGCAGACTTGGCACCGAATTGCGGCGAATTCACGGTAAAATCTGTTGCTACGTTTGTTTGTTCCCACACGGACTCGTTCAAGGCACCATCAATTACAAGATCCACATCAAATCTTTGAATTTGGTAGGTACGCTGCGCCATGGTCGTGAAACCCAAGAGAACAAATAGGAAAAGTCCGAAATAGCGCAATTTAAAGTATTTGACACCAAAAATAAAAAAGCCTGACGTGATGCTCACTATTTTCACAAGGATTAACGCATCAGGATAGGTTTAATGGTTGAGAATGACCATGAATGGTTAAATCTTTACAACAAACACGCAAATATCGTCCACCTGCTCATTAGTACCCATCCAATCTTTAAGTGCGTACTCCAGAGAATTAACAATCGATTTTGGGGGATTTCCACCTTGAATCAGAAGTAGTTTTCGAAGTTCCTGTACCTTCATTTTTTTGTTTTTCGGTCCACCGAATTGATCTTGATAGCCGTCAGAAGTAATAATGATGGTGTCTTCTTTCAGCAATTGGATCTGATGATGGGTAAATTCGAATTGCTCTGAAGATTTTCCGATACCACGCCGATCGCCTTTTAACTCCAGCAAGGTATATTCTCCCAATTCGTAGGATTTAGCGGAAGTGTCGTCCCAGGACCGGTTTTCAAATGTTTCCGTACGATTGAGAATCCAGCAATCTTGATAAGCCCCTGAAAAATGGAGTTGCATGGTTTCAGGGTTCAAAGCACAAAGCGCCATGTCCATTCCATCGGTAACGGCCTCATTGGAAGTGTTTAATGCTTCTGGAATTTCGGCATTTAAACGCGTCAGAATATCAGAAGGTCGCGACAATTCATACTCGTTTAACGTTCGATTAAAATGAGACGAAGCCACAATACTCACCATCGCACCAGGTACGCCGTGTCCGGTACAATCGACTGTTCCAAAGTACTGCATCCCATGCGCTTGATCGCACACATAAAAATCTCCAGAAATAATATCTTTCGGCAAGAAAAGCAGGGCAAAATCATTTAAAATCTCATCCATGCGTTGCTCGGACGGAAGTATGGAATTCTGAATGCGTTTCGCATAATTGATACTGGAAATAATTTCATTGTGCTGGAAATCAATTTGGGCATTTTTGACCCTCAATTCATCATTAATTTTTTTCCTGCTGATAGTCGTTCGCCATAACAAAAGTGCAATAATCAGAAAGAGAAAAATACCAATCCCTAATCCCCAGGCAATCGTAATTTGATACGATATTTTTTGATCGCGAGCTGCTAGTGCCTGTTGATTCATTTTATCTTGCATATTCAATTGCATGATGGTCGCCTCGCGCTTTTCGGATTGAAATTCCGCAGCCAAACGCTTTGTACTATTCAAATTATCCATCTTCGCAACCGAATCAGACAATTCCGTATGCATCAATTGGTAGTTATACGCCTCTTTGTAATTTCCCAATACTTCGTATACCTCTGCAATATTGACCAAAGTCATCACCTTTCCTCGTAAATCGCCCAACTTGTCTTTGATATTCATGCTCAACAAGAAATAGCGCAACGCTTCCGAATAATTCAACTTCTCTCTGTAAATATTGCCCAGATTATTGTAATTGTAGCTCAACCATTGATCATTCTCTGTCTCAATGTTGATTTCCATGGCCATTTGATAGTATTTCATGGCGCGATTCAAATCTTTCTTTTTCCTTAATAGACTTCCGTAATTGTTATAATTCCCAGCGAGCAATCGAGAGATCTCAAACTTTTTGGCAATGGCGATACTTTCGTTGTAATATTTTTCGGCTTCCTCATAACGATCGTCGGCTTTGAACCTGTTTCCTAGACTCATTAACGCGTATCCTTCGATCTCTTTTTCTCCACATTTTCGCGCGTGTTCTATACTTTCACGCAAATGATACTCCGCGTTATTAAGATCATTCATCTTCAAGAAAATGATCCCAATTCGTTTATTTAGATCCGCGCTTTCCTTGAAATTTCGTCGGTCTTCAAACTCCCCTAGAATTTTGAGTAAAATCTTAATCGCTTCATCCGATTTGCCGCCTTCTCGAAGGTAAATCGCTTTTTGCTCTTCGACTTTCTTTCTGTGGAGGAAATCAAGTTTGGGTTGCGTTTGAAGAATCGTATCACAATAGCTAATCGCTGTTCCATAATCGAACTCGAGAGCAGCCAATTCACTCAGTTGAAGGTAAAAGTCCATGACAATTGTGTCGTGGAGCTGCGCCTTTTCGCGGTTCAAAATTTGCTGAATAGAAACACTTCTATGGTGAATCTCCGTAGAGTCAAGTTCCTGCCCATAGCCATTAAAACTCGAAGAAAAAGTCGTCAGAAAAAAAATACCAATCAAATACTTCACAACATAAATATAGTAGTTTTCAAAAATGAAGCTACTAAAATATTAAATGCGAAGTATCAACTTTAAATTGAACCGGCGTTGCGTCAAATAGTTCGGGATGGAATAATATTTTCCCGAAACATCCTGCACCCATTGTTTGGAAAGCACGTTGTTTACGCCAAGCAAATTAAACACCTCAAATGAGAGGATGGCATCGTCGAAATTGCGCGTCCAGAAATTGTGTTTTAAGTTGGTTTCGTTGCGCTTTTGAGCCTGTTTGTATTTGTACAAGAAATCGTAAGACATTCCTATATCAACACGGAAATACGATCGCAAACGCAAGGTATCTTTGTAACGATTAAAGTCTGGCGGACCGTATGGTAACGGAGTCGCGAACTGGAGTCCCATTTGCACCGTAAAACTTTCGTAGATTGGCATGCGATCTTGAATGAGTGCACCAAAATTGAACAATTGATCTGTCGGTCTTGGAATGAAGCCTGGTTGGATCACCGCACTATCAACAATTTCCTGATCTTCGCTCACACCAAAAACAATACGTTCTCCTGCAGCGTTGTAATAAGCCGTGTATTGATCGCCTTTCACGTCTTCCATCGTTCGCAACAAGCCCATTTTGAAAAAGCTTTCGATTCCTGGAACAAATTGACCGTGCACATTCATGTCCAGACCGTATGCATATCCAACGGCTTCATTGTTTGCGTAATAACGCGTGCGGACGTTGTCAATTTCATACGTGTTGATGTCCCACAAATACTTGTAGTACGCCTCCACCGAAAATTTGAATGGAGATTCTCGTTCCCACATGTTAAACTCGAATTCAGAGCCAGCAACGAGGTGAAACGACTTCTGCGCTAAAACGTTCATGTTGAGATCTCCCGTAAAAGTTCGAAACTCTCGATAAAAAGGCGGCTGATAATACAATCCTGCAGATAGTTTGTGCTCTACGCGACGACGAATAATGCGCCCGTTGTCTAACATATACGCACGTGGAAAATACTTTAACGTGGCGCGCGGCGTGATGTAAAACTCATCGTTCGACGAAGTATAACCACCACGTCCACCAATGGAAAGTGCCCATTTAGCGGCAGAGCTACGAACGGTATCTGAATATTCACGATACAATTTGCGTCCGTTTTCATCTGTATACTTTTCCCGCAACGTCACAATGGTATCACGTTTCACATTCGACCAACTTGAATTCAGTTGAACATACGAAGTATAGCGCTGAGCGTGCAAACTCAAATTCCCCTTAATCACTTCAAACAGCTCAATTTCATCGTCGTTACCTTGCGGCAGAGAATACCCCGCGGAATCGATCAATCGCCATTCACTTAAGACATCCGTAAATTGATCTGCCTGAAAATTCACTCCCCACTTCAACGTGTGATTTTGGGAGGTCATCTGCTCATCATTGATTCGTTTAAAAAGGGTTTGACTTCCGTCGTGATAAATATTGATGATTGTTGCGTTTAGTCGATTTCGCGCATGATTCAGAAAGGATCCCACCCCAAGAACAGCAATAGAATCACCAAATTCCTCTTTCGAAGGATCGGTTTCCAATTCGTTGATGAAGTATTGTCCTTCAATATCAAAATATTCGCGTTCGTCCGTATTGAAAACAGTTGCATACAAATCCAGATGGGTTCCTTTTTTAGGATTCCATTTCAAGGAAGTCCCGCCCATCATGGTTTGAAAACGGGTTTGCTCTTGTCCATCAAAATAAATCACGAAAGAATACGCTTCGTTCGCTGTACCAAAATCGGTGCGTTGCGTCTGCGGAGCAAAACGGTAATTATTGGATGAAAAATGCAACAATGTCGACCATGTTAATTTGTCCGTAACCGCATGATTCAACAACAATTGCGCATCCCAAAAAACAGGATTGTACGCTCCTTTAGTTGGTAATGAATTCAACAAATACCCATTGGAACGGTAGCGTGCTCCGACAAGAAAATTGGTACGAGTACTAATCTGCGATTCCACATGGGCTTCTACTCCCATCAAGGATGCTACGGCAGAGGCATGCAGTGAATCGGGTGTTTTGTAGGTAATATCCAATACCGAACTCAATTTATCACCGTACTCCGAATTAAATCCACCTGCCGAAAATTGGACACTCTCGACCAAAGCAGTGTTGATGAAACTCATCCCTTCTTGCTGTCCCGAACGCGTTAGAAAAGGTCGATAGACATTGAATCCGTTGACATAGACCAAGTTTTCGTCGTAAGAACCACCTCGTACATTGTAATTACTGGTCAATTCGTTGGTAGAAACAGCTGCAGTCGTGTAGACAATATAGCGTTCCAGACCGCCTGAACTCGGCAACATAGCAAAGTCGATATTTTCGCGTGGTTTTAAAGAAAAAGGATCTTCCGCGGTATGGTTTACGATAATATCTCTTTCTTGTTGAAAATCGTATTGAATATTTCCAAGATCAACTTCGGTTCGACCGTCAAACACAACGCTTCGGTCCTTTTTTGTTTCATTATCATTGAACAGACGAATCAAGACGACTGCTGAATCCGCATTCTTAAAAAAGAGTTCAAAATATCCCGAAGAATCAGAAAACACCTCTCTAGGACTTGCATCACGCGATTTCACTTCCGCATCGATGATACCCCGTCCGTTTTTATCCACCACGCGCCCGAAGACCTTCTGCTCCTGTCCATAGGAAAATCCAGAAATCACAAGTAGAAGAAATAATAGTACGTGTCTCATTTTTTAATGCTGGTATACAAACGTGCGATCCAATCTTTTATTTCAGTCGTTGTCAATAATTACAATCAGATCACCTTCAAAGGGATCCAAAGCATTGTACAACTGCGTAATAACGGGCTGTACCTCGCCTGTATTGCAAAACTGGAAGAAATTCACCGAGCGTTCCTGCAAACCACCGTTAGGGTTGATACGTGACTTAATAAACTCGATGGATTTCATCGCTTGATCGAAATGAGCTTTCGAAAATTTGATGGCTTTCTCCTTGATGCTTGCAACTTGTTTTTCCATTCGTGCAATTTCTGCTTGTACGAACTGTTCTTTACTCGCATCAACACCGAGAATAAGGGAGTGTAATTCATTCGACAATTGAAGGAACGCCGCATCTGTAGCCGACATATCCAAATCGTCTCCCGCGTTTTCTTTCACGAATTCTTTTTTCCAGGCATCTTCATCACGAAACAAATCGGCAACCTCCCCTTCTATTTTTTCCAGCTTACCTGCCGTTGATTTGTCCAACCAAACCACAGAATTGCGCACTTGAATTAATGGGTATTCAATTCCGGCCTGATCAAAAACGCCTTTCAATTGGAGCCAATACGAAATCTCACCACCTCCCCCGACATACGCCAGATTGGGTAAAATTGCTTCTTGGTATACTGGACGTAAAATTACATTCGGAGAAATATTTTGAGGGCTTGCCAGGAGGGTTTCTTTCGTAAAATCACCTTTCCCTTCCACGTGAAAGATGGCTCCTTTTGGGACGATTCGCGACCGCAGACCTTTCTCGGAGTAAAACAAATTAATCTCGCGTGCCATCACCTGATCCTTTCCTCCTGATTGCAGTAAGTCAGCCGTTGTTTTTTCAACAGCAGCATGCGAAAATTGCGTATCCAATTCTTTTTCAAAAATCCGTGCAAAAGACTTTTTGAGCAAGGCGTCGTCACCATCAATAATCACCAAACCTCGATTACCGAACAAGCTCATGATTAATTTTCGCATGGCTTCTGAATAGTTCTTCCCTGACAATTGATCAATAACGCGATGAATTTCAGCATCAGGATTGTTCCCAAAAAGTTCGTGCAATTGCGTCTTCACTTCATCCAACCCTTCGAGATCAAATAAGCCTACAGGTCCGGTTTGACTGCTTTCCCAGGTAATGTTTCGATTGAACAAATGACACGACTGGATTTCTTCGAAATCATGATCTTCTGTCGCCATCCAATACACAGGAACAAAACGATTCGAAGGATATTGCTCGTTGAGTAAATCCGTCATTTTGATCACGTGCAAAATCTTAATCACAAAGTAGAGCGGTCCCGTAAAAAGAGAAAGTTGGTGTCCCGTGGTAATCGTAAACGTATTTTCGTTGGCCAGTGCTTCGATATTCTCATGTGTACGCGTTGGCATTTCCAAACTGTCGTATTGGTCCATCAAAGCCGACACAAGCGTCATACGTTGTTCTTTCGAAAATTGCGTTCCTTTCCGAGTCATTTGTTCCAACAAAGCCGCTTTCGAAAAGGGAGTATTAAGAAACCCATCGAAGGATTCCTGTTCGTACACCAACCGTAAATGTTGCTCTGAAAACCACCCTGTGCTTCCGCGATGAAAAGACTTTTTTTGCATGGCGCAAAATTACAAAACAAGAACGGTTGCACGTCAATTGCAGTAAAAAGTTACTTTCATACTTTCAAACACTACCAATGGACATTAAGGATACGGCGCTACCAACACGGCGCTTGATTTTACAGAAAACAACCGCGGAGAGCATTGAAGCACTATTCCAAACGGCCACTGATGCAGAAATTATGCAAGTACTCCACCTGGAATCACGTGAAAAACTAGAAGAACAACGTCAAAAATACCAAGGAGGTCTCCGCACATACAATCGGGAATTTGTTTGGTTTCATATTGTCCATCGCGAAACGAATGTTTTCATGGGGTCGATTGGTTATCACATTTGGTATACCGACCACCACCGTGCAGAAATCGGTTATGCTCTTATAGACGACGTTTTCAAAAATAAAGGCTACATGACAGAAGCTGTGGAGGCTGTGTTGGCATTCGGTTTCAATTGCATGCACTTACAACGTGTCGAGGCGATGGTTGGCATCGATAATGTTCCATCTTTAAAACTTATGGAGCGTTTTGGTTTTCAGAAAGAAGGCCATCTCCGTGCTCATTATTTACGCAATGGGGTTTACGAAGATTCGTTGGTTTTTTCCCTTCTCGCGTCGGAATATCAGGTAGATTAAATCGCAATTTTTATCTTTGTTCAAAAAGTATAACATGCACGCAATTATCAAGACAAATAAAGGAGACATGAAGGTGGAATTCTATTCTACCGACGCACCTGAAACGGTGGCGAATTTTACCAAACTAGCGAAAGAAGGGTTTTACGATGGCTTGAAATGGCACCGTGTTATTCCCAATTTCGTGATTCAGGGCGGTTGTCCAAACTCGCGTGATGGCGCAAGCGGAATGGCAGGTACAGGTGGACCAGGTTACCAAATCAAATGCGAGTTGGATGGGGAAAATCAATACCACGATCGCGGCGTTTTGTCGATGGCACACGCAGGAAGAAATACAGGAGGATCGCAATTTTTCGTATGTCATTCACGCGATAACACCGCACATTTGGATCGCAATCACACTGTTTTCGGAAAAGTTGTTGAAGGACTGGATACGATTGACGACATCCGCGAAGGAGATTCCATTGACACCATTGAAGTGATCGACTAAATTTTCACTATTTATAACGAAGCCCAAACGGTCTGATTGTATCAGGAGTTTGGGCTTTTTCGTACCGCGTTCTTTTTTCTACTATTTTTGATAAAAACATCCCTAATGAAAGTATTATTTCTATCCATTTGTCTTCTTTTCAGTATCCAATCCATCGCACAGGTAAAATTTGAATCGCCTTATGTAAGCGACGGTGTCAGTTTTGAATTCACATTTCCCAAAGGGATGCAACTCATTGGAGAAGTAGACGATGCAACCTACCTGTACAGCGCAGACCCCACCATGACCGTGGATCAGTTGGAAGCACCAAAGAAGAACGCGTATATCGTTGGTCTACTGCAAAACGACGAAGCGGTAACAATGGAGGAATTAATAGAGAATCCCGAGATGTTCGAAGAAGAAGGATTTCGGAACATTGAACGATTAACGTCTGCAAATGGAACTCTTTTTCTAATGGCCGAAGGAGAAATTGAAATTGACGAAGATTTTCCTGTTCACGCTTTGATGGGAGCCACCATTTTTAACGAAGCTCTTGTGTTGGTGATGTACGTTGATGTGGAAAAAAAATACCTCAGCAACCCCTATTCTGATTTGAAACCCTTTTTACAAAGCTATCGCACCTACCAAACCAATCGAGAGAATACCTTCGAAATCTACGACTATTCAGAGTATGACGATTACGACGAAATGATGACGTTCGAGAACTCCAAATTCGAGACAGACTTGTTCTTCGAGAACATCTTTTTCGAAGCCGAAATGGAGGAAGAAACCTTATGGACCAATGATTTCGAAGGCGACTATCCAGAATTGCTTACCGCATACGTTTATCAAACAAGCATGCTCAATAAAAGTCAGGAAGAAGTGCTAACCACCGAAGCGGGCGTAAAAGTTTTTTCGGGAGGAGCAATTGACAAATATTCGAGTGATGGCGCTAAATTGAAAGCCTTGCAAGTCATTTTTCCAAGTTATGATATTACGGCAATTTCCCCTTCAGAGAAATTGGAAGGGATGTATTTTTCGTTTCAAAAATATACGGCAACCAGCAATTCCCCAGAAGAACTCTTGGGCATTTACAGCGTTGCTTTTGAAGAAGAGATGTTGTTTATTCTCACGTACAAAACAGACGCTGGATCGGCAAATATTGGTGCTGAATGCGAATCATTTATACTTGGATTGAACCCATATTAAGAAGAAATTTATCGCCAAATCAAACGAGTTATCAACACTCTCTTTGGGAGCGGTTGAAATCGATTATATTTGTATTCTATGAGCGATTTTGTTGTTTCAGCACGTAAGTACAGACCTCAAACCTTCGATACTGTCGTTGGGCAGAAGTCCATTACCGCTACGCTAAAAAATGCGATCAAAAATGACCATTTGGCACAAGCATTCTTGTTTTGTGGATCGCGTGGTGTTGGAAAAACGTCTACGGCGCGAATTCTAGCGAAAACTATCAATTGCTTCGACCGCTCAGAAAACATGGAAGCTTGCGATAAATGTGAATCGTGCGAATCCTTCAATTCAGGAGCCTCTTTGAACGTCTATGAATTGGATGCTGCTTCGAACAACTCTGTGGAAGACATTCGTAGTTTGATTGATCAAGTACGCATTGCTCCTCAATTGGGAACCCACAAGGTGTATATCATCGATGAGGTGCACATGTTATCCACTTCTGCCTTCAACGCTTTTCTAAAGACTTTGGAGGAACCGCCGAAGCATGCGATTTTCATTCTAGCAACAACTGAGAAACACAAGATCATTCCAACGATTCTATCGCGTTGCCAGATTTTTGATTTCAGCCGAATTAAGGTAAAAGACATCGCCGAACATTTGGCGCACATCGCTTCAAGCGAAAACATTACAGCGGAACCTGAAGCTTTGCATATCATTGCGCAAAAAGCCGACGGTGCGCTGCGGGACGCCTTATCAATTTTCGATCAAATCGTCACGTTTTCAGGAAATGCGGTTACGTATCAAAACGTTATCGACAATTTAAACATTCTCGACTACGATTATTTCTTCCGAATTGTTGAAAATGGACTGAAAGAAGATATACCTGCATCTCTTTTGCTCTTCAATGATATCGTTGAAAAAGGATTTGACCAACACAATTTTATCGTTGGACTTGCAGATCATTACCGAAATCTACTTGTTTGTAAAGACGTTCGCACAGCCAAACTTTTGGAAGTAGGCGAATCCATTCAAGAAAAATATGTGGCACAATCCAAAGCTATCGATGCGAATCATATCGTGCGGGCTTTAGGCGTGTTAAGCCGTGCAGACGTGGAATACAAAGCCTCAAAAAATCAACGATTACTGGTCGAAATGGCCTTAATGCAATTGTGTTCCA
>JBNKGN010000063.1:0-12585 GCA_050289845.1 Crocinitomicaceae bacterium
GGCTTACGTTTTCACGCTCCACCAAAACGATGGCATTGTCAAGATCTCCGCCTTTGATCAAGTTATTTTTTGCTAAGAATTCGAGTTCTCTCAAGAAAACAAAGGTTCTACATGCAGCGATTTCAGTTTTAAACTCATCGATATTGTACATTGTCGCATGCTGCGTTCCGAGCACTGGCGATTTGTAATCAACCATCACAGTTATGCGGTAATGAACATCTGGAACGGCTAAAAACTCCACTCCTTTTTCTACGTCTTCCCAAGGAATATTTTCTTCGAGTTCCAAGTAGATACGTTCTTGTTCCTGATCTTCGTAACCTACAGCTTCAATACCTTCTACAAATAACTTGGAGCTTCCGTCCATAATTGGAATTTCCGGCGCATCAACTTTGATCAAAGCATTGTCTACCTGACAACCATAAAGTGCTGCTAGAATATGTTCTGTGGTGTACACTCTTGCACCATTTTGCTCAAGCGTTGTCCCGCGATCTGTAGCCACAACAAGATCACAATCGGCTTTAATAATGGGTTCACCTTCGAGGTCGACACGTTGAAACTTGTACCCGTGATTTCCTGGAGCAGGAACTATTTCGAGGTTAACTTTCTCTCCAGTGTGCAATCCTACACCTGTAAATTTCACTGGAGCTTTGAGCGTTCTCTGCTTTTCAGCCATTAATTGTGGTCTTTAATTTGTGATTTAAATCTATCTTCTAGTGCTTTCAATCGCTCCAAAATCATTGGAAGGCGACGAAATCCCATGTATGATTTCTTGTATTCTTTACTATCGAATGCGGGCGATCCCATGATGGTTGCATCGTCTTTAACGTCACCACCGATACCAGATTGTGCGGCAATTTTAACGCGGTCTCCTATTTTGATATGACCAGCCATTCCTACCTGTCCACCAATCAACACGTGCTTTCCGACTTTTGTTGAACCAGCGATTCCTACTTGCGCTGCCATTGCTGAGTCGCTTCCTACTTCGACATTGTGCCCGATTTGAACAAGATTGTCCAATTTGGCTCCTTTTCGAATAATGGTGCTTCCCATCGTTGCACGGTCAATCGTTGTATTGGCTCCAACATCTACGTTGTCCTCCAGTACGACATTCCCTATTTGTGGAATTTTCTGGAACTCTCCTTTTTCGTTTGGTGCGAAACCAAATCCATCGGCACCAATTACGGCTCCGGAGTGAATAATGCAATTCTTTCCGATCACACAATCTCTGTAGACCGTCGCTCCAGCATATATAATTGTTCCATCTCCGATAACGACATTGGGTCCGATATTCGCGTTCGGGTGAATTTCCACGTTGTTTCCAATTTTTGTGTTGGCTCCAATGTATGCAAAGGCTCCGACGTAGATATCTTCTCCTACAGTGGCTGTTTCATCTATAAACGAAGGAGATTCAATCCGAGGCGTTTGTTTCGACATCGTATCATAGATCTCCAACAATTTAGCAAAACAGGCGTACGCGTCCTCCACTTTGATCAAGGTCAATGTTTCAGGAAGCGATTGTGATGGGTTGAAGCTATTGTTTACAATACAGATACTTGAACCTGTCGTATAAATATGTTCTTCGTATTTGGGATTCGCCAGGAACGAAAGTGCTCCTGCTACGCCCTCTTCAATTTTCGCAAGCGTATGGACTTCCACTTGAGGGTTTCCAATTACATTTCCACCGATAAGTCCGGCAATTTGCTCTGCAGAAAATTTCATGCGTCAAAAGTATAAATTAGTACTCAGTATCCTCGTATCGAAACGCGGGTTTTATTAACATCGTTGGTTTAACAAGCATTATTTGCACGGCTTCAACGCGTCATTATGGAACGAGCGAATGTTTAATTTCTCTTTGTACCAAACCACGGTTGCCCCAATAGTATCCTTATTCCAAACGAATTCGATGCGATGTTCTGGCTTCGACCCAGTATTGAAATTGGACTTTTCAAAATCGAGGACGCCTGTTTTCTTTATTTTTTTCCAGATTTTTTTATCTCCGATGAGATTCAACTGTTCTTGTTGGCACCAAAGAAAATCGGTACTATCAACAAACACGAGGTTGTCGTCTTTCGGGAAATAAACAAACGTCCCTTTACCTGTATCTGAATTTTTAATGCCTTTAACACTGTTTGCGACAAATGCTTCTGAGACAAAACTTTCATAAGGCAAGGAGAAGACAAATTTCACTCCGTCTTTTTCGATTAAGTAGTATTTGTCTTTTTTATTTTTGTTGCTTGCACCGAAATCGATGTCACCATCGTCCAGCACGTTTACCAAATCCTCATGGGAAATTCCTTTCGCTTTCAGCTTTCCTTCAGTTTCGTCTGAAACAACAATCATCCTGCTGAGAATCGCATTTTTAACACGATTGGAAGGTGTCCAGGTACATCCTCTATTTCTAAAGAAGAAGAAAACAAAGATCAAACCGAGTCCGAATCCGAATCCGTAAAATTTCAAGCGACGCAAAAAAGATTCCATAAAAAAGAATTTGCGCAAAGATACGTTTTGCCGACCGAATGCACGGAAAATTATTGCCACAAAAAAAACCGTCACTTAAAAGCGACGGTTTTTCATATCGTTTGCTTGCGATTAAAGAATTGCATCCAATTTTGAAGTCAATTGTGCTTCTGGAACGGCACCAACTGATTTGTCTACCACTTCTCCGTTTTTAATAAAAAGAACGGTAGGAATGTTTCTAACGCCAAATTTAGCAGAAACGCCTGGGTTCAAGTCTACATTTACTTTCCCGATAGCAGCGCGTCCGTCATAGTCACCCGACATCTTTTCGATAACTGGTCCAATCATGCGACAAGGTCCACACCATTCTGCCCAAAAATCTACCACTACTGGTTTGTCTGAGTTCAATACCAATTCGTCAAAGTTTGCATCTGTGATTTCTAATGCCATATCTATCTATTTTTAGATTATAAAAAATACCCTCGGGGCTAAAATTACATTTTCTTAATTATTGACAATTACTTTGCCATAACATTCTTTCTGTCATCTTGTCATGTTAACGGTTGGAAACGACCATTTTTTTCATCGTTTTTTGATTGTCCGTCTTCAAACAATAAAAGTACTTCCCATTGGACAGCGATCGCGTATCAAACCTTACAATAGTTCCCCCCGGCGTTGCCTCTCCCTCTTTCACCAAATGATGTTCGGACATTTGCTCGTCCAAGATCCAAAGCGCATATTTCTTGGGCTCATGACTTGTAAAATAAAAGGAAACCTCATCCGCAGAAGGGGTTTCTTCCAATGCGTACAACACGCAGTAATCTTGTTTGTTGACGGCACCTTTTCCTAAGTATTGCAATAATTTTCTGTAAGAAATAACGAGCACAAGAAGTGCTAACGAAACGAATAAAATTCCTAACGCAATCTGTCTATAATCGTACCCTGCTAATATCATCATATTATAATGGAATAATCCCTTCAACGAGGGCTGCTTTTTTGTATTTTTCTAAAATGGAATTAACGTCTAACATTAGTTCTTTCGCACTAACACTGATATATTTTCCGGTTTTTGACGGTTGCAAATGCAAGTCAGTGGAGTTATTGAACAACGCCGTAATCTTCGCAAGTTTTTCCGAATCGTTTGGAACAATAAATTTGAACAAATAAACATTTGGCCATTCTTGCAATTCCAACTGCACTCTTAATGTTTCATACGGATCATTCATCGGTGTCCATTTTGAGCCACAAAGATAATCGTTTCGCTTCTGTTTGAACCATGTGGTGCCGTGGTAATTTCAGAATCGTCTCAATTTGCGTTACTTCTTGTTGTTTCGCATCTTCCAAAGCGGCAAGCAATTCCATGGCATCTGGTTCTTTCGAGACAAAAACTTCACCTTCCAAGTCGAAGTCGCTCTTCCACACCAAAGCATACCCCCGAGTCAATCGAATCAATGCTTCAACAATCTCTTTCAATTCCGTTCCTGTATTGCACGCGAAAAGGCGTTGTTTCAATAGATTTCGTTCAGAAGTATACAAGGTAAAAGCCTCTTTCAGGTCATTGGAAAATGCCGTTACTGCCATCGGTTCACTTTTCGCTTCTGTAGTTTCAGAAAGTACTTCGTAAGCCTCGGTCAGACGGGATATCTGCACCAATTTATTGACAAACAACTTGGTGACAGGAAAACGATGTACGAAGAAATTCTTCCAAACAAACAACTCCTGCTCATAGGCATCCTCCAGAGACGTATCTTCTGGCACGATCAGGAATCGCTTGGCTTCCGCTCGATCCATTTACGAATTGCGTTTTTCTTGATTCTTCCGCATGCGAATATTGAGAAACTCCACCAACAACGCGTACACCATTGCGAAATAAACGTATCCTTTCGGAATCTCTTGCCCAAATGCTTCTGCAACCAAAATCACCCCGATGGTAACCAAGAAACCAAGTGCTATCATTTTAATCGTTGGGCGTTCATTGATAAAGTCACTAATTGATTTCGCGAACAGCATCATAACAATCATTGAGACAATAACGGCTGCGTAAATAATCACAATCGGGCTGTATTCAGCGCCACCAATACCGTTGGTCATACCTACCGCGGTGATGATTGAATCAAAACTGAAAATAATATCAATCATTACGATTTGTAAAATGACAGCACGCAAAGATTTGGCTTTCTGATTTCCATGTGATTCCTGACCAGAAATAGAACTGTGCATTTCCAAAGTACTTTTGTAAATCAAGAACAAACCTCCTGCTAAAAGCACCACACTTTGCCAGGAGAACTCCTCTAGCATAGCGATCTCCGTATTCGGAAACAGTGGTGTGTCCAATTGCATCAACCAGGCAACAAACGCAAGTAAAACCAATCGCACCACAAGTGCCAGAGACAGTCCCGTATTCCTTGCCTTTCTTTGATCCATTTTCGGCAAGCGATCTGTAACAATAGAAATGAAGATAATATTATCGATTCCGAGTACAATTTCTAACAACGCCAGAATCACGAAATACATCGCGCCTTCCCACGTAAACAAAAGATGAAAAAAGTCCATTTTCTTTGATTAATTCATTTCAAAAATAACAACTATTCGCGCCACAACCCTATAAAATCAATGCGATTTAAAGTGAGCGAAAAAATTCTTAAGAACCACCTCGTTTTCCGTGCTTGGCGTGGTAATTTCCAATACTATCGGACGCCCGTTGAAAGAATCCGTTAAGAATGGAATCATTTGCTGCTCTAACTCTTCAAGATTCGACGCATGCAAATAGGCAAGGTTGTACGCCTGACAGATTCCCGCCACGGACGCGCTATTTTCTGTTTCAAAATAACGTTCGAGCTGTCCTACTTTGTTTGGTCCGTCAATAATTCGGAATATACCTCCCCCACCATTGTTGATCACAATCACCTTTAAATTTTCCCGTAAATGATTGTTCCAAAACGCATTGCTATCATAAAAGAAGGAAAGGTCACCTGAAATCAACACGTGCAAATCTCCGGGACTTGCATACGAAGCTCCGGCTGCAGTACTCGAACTTCCGTCAATCCCACTGGTACCACGATTGGCGTGATAACGAATGGATCGGATGGGATCAAACAATTGACAATAACGCACGACCGAACTATTTCCCATGTGCAAATGTGCATTTTCAGGAATGCAATCGAGCACCACGTCAAAAACAGCCAAATCAGTGTATGGAATTGACGCCAAATAGGAAGGCATTTTTTCTTGAATGGTAAAATCCAATTGCTTCCACTTCCAACCAAAATTTGAAGGATGTTTCTCTGTAAAAATTGCTAAGAGTGTCCGTAAAAACGTTGCTGGTAACACATCTGACTGGTGCGTTAATTTTCGATAGGTATCCATTTCTGGAAATGCTGCACCAATACTCCAATGCGTTTGAATCGGTGCATTTCGTAAAAACGCTTTAATTCGCTTGGAAATGACCGCACCGCCCAATGTAATCAACAAATCAGGTTCGAAATCCGCCAATTGATCTGGGGGAATCCCGCTCAAAGTTCGATCAATGCAATGCACAAATTTAGGATGCACCAAATTGGATGTATTTTCGACAAGCACAGCCACGGAACCATCTTCACACAAATCCGCCAGTAAGTTCATTACTACTGGATTCGTCTCCATCTGTCCGCACAAAACCAACCGTTTTTTACTTTGATTCCATGTGGTAGCCAGAGCTTCTTTCTCCGCATCTTTGAATGAAACGACCGCTAATTCTTTGCGCATTGGCACTTTCATGGGCTCCATTTCGATCGTACCGTACATTGGCTCCGTAATGGGACAATTGAAATGAATGGGACCTTTCCAGAGATCATTTCCAGCCGTGAATGCATTTACAATTGTCGCATCAAACGCATCGAAATCAGGTGAATCAATATACTCTGGCACTTCTACCTCTGCACGAATATGATTGGCATAAACACCTGACTGAACAATTGTTTGACCGTCACCATGATTCACCCATTCGGAAGGTCGATCTGCTGAAATAACTACCAAAGGGACGCATTGATAAAACGCTTCTGCCACGGCTGGATAATAATTCAACATGGCAGACCCAGAAGTACAAACGACTCCAACAGGCTCCTTTCGTTGCTGCGCCAATCCCAGTGCAAAAAAAGCGGCTGCGCGTTCGTCAACGATGACTGTTGTCTGAATTTCAGGATGATTGTCAATAGCAATAATAAGCGGTGCATTTCGAGAACCTGGAGAGCACACAATGTGCTTCAATCCTTGCGCCACGCAGTTTTCAATAAAGCGTGCCAACCCCGTTTTTGTCGTTGTTAACATTGGTACAAAATTACGTCTTTTTCAAGACGTTTAAGAGGGTTTTCGCTTTATTTTCGGTCTCTTGCCATTCGTCTTCGGGAACAGAATCTTTGGTATAGCCACCACCGAGATAGAGGAAGATCTCGTTATCAATGATTTGAGCGCATCGAAGATTCACATACAGGTCCGTTTCTTCGTCAATAACTCCAATAACTCCTGTGTAAAGAGAACGATCATGAGTTTCCAATAGACGAATCAAATCAACCGCCATATCTCTCGGCCAACCACTTACAGCAGGCGTCGGATGCAATTCTTGTACCCATTCCCATTCCTTCACTTCAGGCAATTGAAACGAAAAGCGGGTCAACAAATGTTTTACAGGACCAGAAACGGTTGTTTCCCGTGCGGCTCTATCGATGGAAGACACCCCTAAAAACCGAGTGCGTTCTTCAATAAAATCAGCCACAAAAGCATGTTCTTCAAATTCCTTTTCGGTCCAATCTCTATTCTCTGACGTTTTTTGTGTCCCCGCCAAGGCCATCGTTTCGGCGCGATTCTCGCTTCGTTTCAATAACGTTTCTGGAGTTGCACCAATCCAGCACCCGAAATTCTGGCTTGAAATTAAATACACAAAAGCCTGTGGATATGCAGCACACAATGCCTCGAAAAAATCCTCTTGCGAGCATTCCATTATTGCTTTTTTCACGCGAGACAGAATGGCCTTCCCTCCTTGTAATTGCAGTTGCCCAATCATTTTTTCCGCGGTTAACAAATAGTCTTCGTGATCAAGAATCACCGGGTGTATCGGTTCGCTTCCTGCCACTTCCGATTCTCCTTCACGAAATACAAAAACGGCATCTTTCAAAAATGAGGTCACCACAAAACCCTTGGGTCGCTCATCATTTTCTATCCTTACAAAAGCGCCTGACTTTGCGACGATCGATTGATTTGGTATTCGATATTTGAGGGTTGCTTTCACTATTTTGAAGTAATAGGAACGATCATAATGGTCAACCTTCCCGTGCACACCAATTTGCCTGTTTCTTCGTGGTGAAGATCTACCTGCCAGAGATGTGTTCGTCGCCCCGCATGCACGATTTTCCCCAAAGCAATTACGTGACCATCACGTACACCAGCAATGTGATTGGCGTTAATTTCCAACCCCACTGGTGCTTCTTTTGAAAGATCTAAAAGCAAGGTGGATCCCATTGATCCGATACTTTCGATCAATGCCGCACTTGCACCGCCATGTAACAGACCCATCGGCTGATGCGTCGATGTATTTACAGGCATTCGTGAACGAACGAAATCATCACCTATCTCAATACACTCGATTCCTAAAACTTCCATCATGGTATTGCGGTTGAACGCATTTACCTGCTCTAACGGGACTTTTTTCAATTTCATAAAACAAAGATACTGCCCCAAAAAGGAATTAACAACAATGCGCCGTGGGTAAAAAGGACGCCCGTGTTTCGTTCTCGATGAAGGAAGTCTTACTTTTGGATCATGATGCAATCGAATGTCGACCTCCAGCCGTTTAACACTTTTGGAATTTCCAGTATTGCGAAACACTTCGCAACATTTTCAGATACAGAAGAATTGCGCGATTTACTGGCGCAGCATACCGAAGAACCACTTTTGATATTAGGTGGTGGGAGCAATATTTTGCTGACAAAAAATTTCGATGGTCTCGTTTTAAAAAATGAAATCCACGGCATTACTGTACTAAGTGAAGACGATGATTACGCAATTGTAGAAGCTGGAGCAGGTGAAATCTGGCATCAATTTGTGTTAAAATGCATTGAATGGCAACTTTCAGGTATTGAAAATCTCTCGCTAATTCCTGGAAGTGTCGGTGCGAGTCCTATGCAAAACATTGGTGCATATGGTGTTGAAATAAAAGATACGTTTCAATCCTTGAAGGCGTACCACATACCAACGGGAGAAATACATTCGTTTGACCATCAAGCCTGTGAATTTGGTTACCGAGAAAGCGTGTTTAAACGTCGATTAAAAGGACAATACATTATTTTGTCTGTCACTTTCCGATTATCTAAAAAACATCAGATCAACACCAAATATGGTGCAATAGCGTCCGAATTAGAACGCATGCAGATAAAAAATCCAACCATTCGCGACATCAGTAACGCCGTCATTGCCATTCGCTCAAGCAAATTACCCGACCCAAAACAAATTGGGAATGCTGGAAGCTTTTTTAAAAACCCTGTTGTTTCGAAAGAAGTTGTTGCCAAAATAGCTGAGGATTATTCAGATTTTCCGCAATACCCAGCGGCAAATGGTGTTAAATTGGCTGCAGGATGGCTGATTGAACAGGCTGGATGGAAAGGCAAAACTTTTGAATCGTACGGCATCCATAAAAACCAGGCTTTGGTGCTTGTAAACTACGGAGGAAGTTCGGGACAGGCTATTTACGACCTTTCTACGGAAATTATTGCTGACGTTGCAACCAAATTCGGCGTTACGCTCGAACGCGAAGTGAATATTCTATAGTTCCTTCGGTAAAGTCGCCGCGAGTAGAGCGTTCAATAAGAGAATACCTCCCATCGCCGCGCACATCCATGCAATTCCCAGGTACGGCAAAAAGTATAACCCTGCCATTAAAATAACCAATACGCCTGCGATGGTAGAAGCGCCAAAAATATAGGATGACTTCAGTCTATCATTGGTAGCATCTCTTTCAAAAGCAGCCACAATAATTGGAGAGGTAATGGCTAATATGCCAATTGACGGCAACAGTAAAATGAGTGCTACGAGCAGACTCCCCACCCCTGTATTGAGCGTTAGAAAACTCTCAAATAGGCCATTGAATCTAGGCATGAGTAAAAAAACTCCAGCAGCTACGACATAGCACGCAACCAACAACCACTTTGAATCCTGATTGCGCTGGACCAACCTACTACCTACTTTATATCCTACCGCCATCGCTATTAGTGCTCCAATGAGCATCGCAGACCAGACTTCCAAAAGATTCCCAAACCAAATCATCGAGATTTTTGGAAAAATAATTTCCATCGACATGAGTGCAGCTCCACCGATAAATGACATTCCCAAAAGCGTGATATGTTTCCTATTCATAAGCGTAGTATTCTTTAAGCTGTTTCATGCTTAAGATTCGATATTTAAGTGCTGTTTCCGCATGGAAAAGATCCAAAATCGGTAGATTATCAGTCAACAATTGGGGAACTGGCTGGTCTTTGAAATCCAGGTAAAGAGCCTCTTTATTAGGATGCATTTCCTTTAGTAAACTTGGATCGATTTTTAGCTCTTTCGTGTGCAAATCAACTTTTTTTCTCATCGCTGCGAGGACAAACCCTTCAGGATTGCCTCCCCATTGCGAATCATCAAACAAGGCCGTGCGATTCAAAAAATTCATTATCTCAACATCAAAACCGGCTTTTTTCATCGTATGAATCACAGAGGCTAAGGCCATCTTTCCTTCCTTCGTTTGCGCCGATAAAAAATGTACGAGTAACAATCCACCTTCGGACAAATGTTCGCGAACTTCCTGAAACCCTTCCAGTGTATAGACATTTGTCGGAACATTCTCGCCATGACTAATATCCAAAACAATCACATCGTACATTTTCTTAGATACCTTTAAATAATGTCGAGCGTCGGAATGTTTGAAATGGTAACTGTTTGGCGAGACGAGAAAATGATCATGAACCACCTTATCGAGGCGTTTATCGATATCCACAACATCAATAGCGTAACCAAACTGACCGAATTCATACGCCAAACTACCACAACCCAATCCAGCAATAAGTACCTTCGATCCTTTCGGGAAATAGGATGCATACATTGCGACAGAATAAACGTATGGATTCATAGAACGTCCAGTGAAATGTGCCTGACTTTGGATATTGTTGTTTACAAGCAAATAATCGATTTGATTCGTATTATTCTTCAAAACAGTCAGTTTCCCGAGGATTCCTTCATTATCGTAGACAATCTCGAGGTTATCGGCAAGCCTATTGCTGGCGGATTTTTTCTGAGAGAAAAGCACTAGCAATGCTATGAAAGCAAACAAAATAGGTGTCCATTTTCTTTTACCCACCTGTAGGAGGTTGTTCACCACAAAATACATAAAGACAATCCCAAGAAGAAGCAGAACAGTTACGGCGTCGATTCCTGCAAACGGCAAAACAAGATAGGTAACCAATGCGACCCCGACAACACCACCTGTTGCGGAAAGTGAAAAAACCCGACCACTTAGGACTCCTTCTTTGTCCGCATCTTGTGATTTCAAGTACTGAATTAACGCCATCGGAACCACGGCTAAAAGCACGGTGGGAAGAAAAAAGAATACGATTAATGACAAAATCGCCCCATTCAGCGGATTTTCTATGAAATCTAAAAAAAACATTAGGATTACTACAGAAAATGCAGAAACAATCCCAAAATAGAACAGTAAAATCAATATAATTTTTCGTAAAACAGCTAGCGGTTCACCCCACTTCTTTAGTAAAAAGGGTGAAATAAAATATCCTATTGCCAACCCCAACATTGATAAGAACAAACTGTACAACCAATAATAATACGTCTGCCCCCAATACGGAGAAAGAACGATAGAAGTGTTAATTTGAAGGACTAACACTAAAAAACCTTCGGCGAAAATAAGCGCCTGAATCAACTTCTTTTGAGGCTTCATAAATAATACAAGCGTTTAAAAACGATTTTTTTTCCCGATCTCCCTCAACCGTTTACCATAGTAGCAATTTCAACCAAATATAACGAGATAATTTAACTCATCGCAAACACCACTCCTAACAGACATTTTTTCAATTATTTAGCAATACAATACTTTAAAAAAAATGGAATCTTACCATTTTTTTTAACACTCCCTTCTGCACTCTTCTTAAACAGTGACTCTCCGCAATTCATGTTAATAAAACAAAGCAAATATCAACACGGTGTTAATATATTAACAAATTATTGTGTCGGATTCACACTTTTATTACAATATATTTGGCTCACTAATTAACTACAAAACATACTCTATGGTTAGCACTTCAAGCACGCGTTTTCGCGTTTTATCATCGCTTTTAACTCCATTAACTGTTTTCTTATTTGTACTCTTGAGTTTCCATTCTTCAGCTCAGAACTCATGTGAAGGAACCATGTTGGCCACGACTGCCATCGGTAACTACGGATCTGGGACTCAAATTGGTGATGGAACACCTGGACAAATTGAAATCTGCCTCACAAGTAACAGTCTTGTCGCAGCTGGAATGGGATGCGGTTCAGCCCAATTCGTCATCAGTAATGCAGACGGATCTTCTATTGAAGTCATTTGGACGGAAGTTACCGCCGTTGGTACTTGCCTCACAGTAACGAATACTACGGGATACGCCTGGATTGCGTTAAATTGTGAAACGGCTGGATCAACTGCTGGGATTTCGTGGTCAACACTTGATGGACTGGGAAATTCAGCTTGTTTAGAAACGTGTAGTGATGGCATTCAAAATCAAGATGAAACGGGCGTCGATTGCGGCGGAACTTTCTGTGTCCCCTGTAGCTGTTCGAATGGAATACAGGATGCGGGAGAAACAGGCATTGATTGCGGCGGTCTGTGTGCCCCCTGTGGTACTTGCTTTGACGGGATTCAAAATGGTAGTGAAACAGGCGTTGATTGTGGCGGATCCTGTGGGATCCCCTGTGGAACCAACGGAGCTTCACCCGATGGAGGATCGTCAAGTTGCTGTGGAACAACCACGCCAGTAACCGTATATCCAACGGTGTGCGATCAAATTGGATCAGACGCCTACAACTTAAATTCACCCGAGGTTTCCATCAACTCTGGAACTGTTTCGGGAGGAT
>JBNKGN010000064.1:0-12529 GCA_050289845.1 Crocinitomicaceae bacterium
CGAATCCATCGGTCGCGTTGCTGGAAATGGTAATACTACGGAATTAATCAAGTATCAATGGACGCATAAAAACGCTCCGCTCGGCGATCATTTTTACCGGCTAAAACAAGTTGACTTTGATGGTAATTTTGAGTTCTCTCAAACCCTTTACGTGCGGAAAGAATTAAACCCATCAGAACCGCTTTTCTTGTTTCCGAATCCAACCAGTCAAACACTTAACATTGCGTACTATAACGACATACAGTCCACCATTACATTGAAAATCACTGATGTTACTGGACGCATTATTCACGAGGAAAATCGCCCTTTAGAGAAAGAACAACAAGGGATGGAAATGGATGTTTCCTTCTTAGAAAGTGGGCATTATCTCCTTGTAATCACCAACGGTTCTCGCTGCTTCACAGCGCCATTCGTTAAGGATTGATGTTCATTTACCAGAATAGTATCACAAAAAAAAGTCCTGACTTCAGAGCCAGGACTTTTGTGATTATTCAAATGAATTATGCAAGTTTTCTTGCTACTTCAACTTCTTCGTAGGCTTCAATAATGTCACCTTCTTTGATATCGTTGTATTTCTCGATGTTCAACCCACATTCGTAGTTGTTTTTCACCTCTTTCACGTCGTCTTTGAAACGTTTCAAAGATCCCAACGTTCCTGTGTGTACCACAATTCCATCGCGAATCACGCGGATTTTTGAAGAACGTTTGATGGTTCCATCGAGTACGTAACATCCCGCAATGGTTCCCACTTTCGAAATATTGAATGTTTCGCGAATCTCTGCAGAACCCAAGATTTTCTCTTCGATATCTGGAGAAAGCATTCCCTCCATTGCCGATTTGATTTCTTCGATGGCTTTGTAGATAATCGAGTACAGACGAATATCGATTTGTTCTTGCTCTGCCAATTTTCGTGCACTTACAGATGGTCTCACCTGGAATCCAAGAATGATGGCATCTGACGCAGAAGCCAGGTTGACATCCGCTTCCGATATGGCACCCACTCCTTTGTGAACGATATTGACCTGAATTTCTTCTGTAGAAAGTTGCAACAAGGAATCGGACAATGCTTCGATAGATCCATCCACATCCCCTTTTACGATCAAGTTCAACTCTTTAAAGTCTCCCACAGCCAAACGACGTCCAATTTCATCCAACGTAATATGTTTCGTTGTTCGAAGACCTTGTTCTCTGTATAATTGTTCGCGTTTCGTAGCAATGGATTTTGCTTCACGCTCGTCGTCCATTACGTGGAACTTGTCACCCGCTGAAGGGGCACCATTAATTCCTAAAATAGACACTGGTTGTGAAGGACCTACTTCTTTCACACTAACACCATGTTCGTCGTGCATTGCTCTCACTTTACCATGATTACGTCCAACAAGGATGATATCACCGATGCGTAGCGTTCCTGCTTCTACCAACATGTTAGTAACGTATCCTTTTCCTTTATCAAGAGAGGATTCGATCACTGTTCCGATAGCGTTTTTATCAGGATTTGCTCGAAGGTCTAACAATTCTGCTTCTAGCAAAATTTTCTCCAGCAAGTCATCTATATGTAAGTTCTTTTTCGCCGAAATTTCCTGGCATTGGTATTTTCCTCCCCAGTCTTCCACCAAGATATTCATCTGCGAAAGTTGTTCGCGGATTTTGTCTGGGTTAGCGCCTGGAGTATCAATTTTATTGATGGCAAACACCATTGGTACGTCGGCAGCCTGCGCATGGGAGATTGCCTCTTTCGTTTGTGGCATCACATCATCATCAGCGGCAATAATAATTACAGCTACATCCGTTACCTGCGCACCACGAGCACGCATTGCGGTAAAGGCTTCGTGACCTGGAGTATCGAGGAACGTCATTTTACGTCCGTCTTCCAAAAGCACACTGTAGGCTCCAATATGTTGGGTAATTCCTCCGGCTTCACCTGCGATAACATCCGCATCACGAATTCTATCAAGGAGGGATGTTTTACCGTGGTCAACGTGTCCCATCACCGTAATAATTGGCGGACGTGCCACGAGATCTTCTTCTTTGTCTTCAACAACAGGAATCGACTCTTGCACTTCAGCACTTACGAATTCAGCATCGAAGCCAAACTCATCGGCAATGATTTGAATTGTTTCTGCATCGAGGCGTTGATTGATCGAAACGAAAATTCCGAGCGACATACAAGCGGAGATCACTTCCGTTGAGCTTACACTCATCATGGTGGCCAATTCCGACACAGAAACGAATTCTGTCAACTTCAAGATTTTCTCTTCAAGTTCGGCTTGCATCTCTTCTTCGTGACGTCGGGCGGCTACGTTATCACGTTTTGCACGACGGTTTTTAGACGCTTTCGATTTTCCTCCTTTGTTGGAAAGTCTCGCAAGCGTTTCTTTGATTTCCCGTTGAATATCTTGTTCGGTAATCTCCGGTTTGTCCACTCTTGGCTTCCCTTTGCCACCTGCATTCGCATTTCCTTTGTTCGGTTGTGCGGTTTTGTTCACGTCTACTTTGCGTACGCGTTTGCGTTTACGACGTTCACCGGCACTATTACCAGAAGAGCGTTCTCTTTCCACCGGCAATTCGATTTTACCAACGACATTCGGTCCGGCCAATTTCTGACGTTCCACACGAATTGTTTCTGGTTCTTTCGGACGGGTTGGTTCCGCTTCTTTTGGTTTTTCAGGTTCGCTTTTAGCCACAGGTGCTTTCACTTCCGGCTTTTCAGCTGCAGGCTTCTGTGGCGCTGGTTCGCTCTTTTCTTCCTTCGTCTTTTTATCAGGACGCGTTTTAGAATTGATGGAATCAAGGTCAATCTTTCCAACCATTTTCACACCTGTAGACGGTTCCGTTTTCGGTTCTTCTTTTGGTGTTTCGGCAACCACTTCCTCTTCCTTCTTCTCTTCTGGTTCAGGAGTTGGCGCGGGCACTGGTTCTGGTTCCGGTACTGGTTCTGCTTTCACTTCGGGCGCAGGTACTGGAACAGGATCTGGGGTTGGTTCCTCGTCCTCTTTTTTATCGCGAATTGAAATCGTTTCACGTTTTTCTCGAGGAGGAGCGGTCATTTTAGATTGCTCTTTCAGATTTTGGTCTGCAGCAAATTCTGTGCGTAACATATCATACTGTTCCGGCTCCAGCTTGGTGTTGGGGCTGGCATCAATAGTTACACCTTTGCTTTCAAGAAACTCAACGATGGTAGACATACCTACGTTAAATTCCCCTGCTGCTTTTCCTAGTCTTATTGGTCTGGCCATAAAATTATGCGTCCTTTTATTCTTTAAAATGCGGTTAAATATACTGCTTTTGCGCCGATTTACTCGAATTCAGCTCTTAGTATTTTAAACACTTCTTCAATGGTTTCCGTTTCTAAATCGGTACGTTTCACAAGATCTTCGGATGAAATGTTGAGTACAGATTTCGCTGTATCGCATCCTATTGCTTTCAATTCGTCAAGGATCCAAGAGTCGATTTCATCTGCAAATTCTTCCAAATCTACATCTTCGATATCTACTTCTCCTTCGCGGTAAACGTCTAGCTCATAGCCTGTCAGTCTTCCTCCTAATTTGATATTGTGACCTCCTTTTCCGATTGCCAGGGAAACTTGATCTGGCTTGAGGTATACTTTTGCTCTTTTGTCTTCTTCGTCGATTTCGATGCTCGTGATTTTCGCAGGCGACAAGGCGCGTTGAATGAACAACTGCGGATTGTTGGTGAAGTTAATCACATCAATGTTTTCATTGCGGAGTTCACGAACGATTCCGTGGATACGCGATCCTTTCATTCCAACACAAGCTCCAACTGGATCTACGCGATCGTCATACGATTCTACGGCAACTTTCGCACGCTCACCTGGTTCACGAACAATTCGCTTGATGGTAATCAACCCGTCGAACACCTCTGGAACTTCCAATTCGAACAAACGCTCCAAAAACTCTGGTGCTGTTCTCGAAAGGATAATTACTGGGCTGCTGTTACGCATATCTACTTTTGCTACTACAGCGCGGATAGATTCTCCTTTCTTGAAATAATCGGATGGAATTTGCTCTGATTTCGGAAGGATTAATTCGTTTCCTTCGTCGTCGATAACCATGATTTCTTTTTTCCAAACCTGATACACTTCTCCGGTAATAATCTCTCCAATACGCTCTTTGTAAAGTTTGTAAAGGTGATCTTTTTCCAACTCTAAGATGCGCGAGATCAAGTTTTGGCGAAGCGACAAAATGTTACGACGACCAAAATCAATAAATTTAAATTCTTCTGTTACTTCTTCTCCGATTTCAAAATCAGGTTCGATTTTGATTGCGTCTGAATAGGCAATCTCTGTATTTGGATCTTCTACTTCTCCATCGTCAACGATCTCCTTGTTAAGGAAAATCTGAACGTCACCTTTTTCAATATTTACGATGACATCAATATGTTCGTCGGTATTGAACTTCTTTTTCAACATTGCACGAAACACGTCTTCTAAAACGTGCTGCATTGTTTGCTTATCAATGTTTTTAAGTTCCTTAAACTCCGAAAACGACTCAACTAATTCTAAGCTATCCATAGTTTACTTATTTACTTGAATGAGATAATAATTTTTGTCTCTTTTATCTGTTCCATCGTCAACGTATGGTCTTCGATGATTGTTTCTTTCTTTTTACGTCCTTCTATGCGTTCTTTTCGTGTTGTTCTTACAACGATGTGGTCTTCTGTCGCAGCGATTAACTGTCCTTCGATAGATCCGCCCTCGTTCAAACTCACTTTCACGTCACGTCCAACGTTCTTTTTGTATTGCGCAAAAACACGCAAGCCTTTGTCTAAACCAGCTGATGAAACGTGTAATTCGAAATCCTCTTCTTCGCGATCCAGGTTGTGCTCGACATTTCGTGAAACGCGAATACAGTCGTCCACACTCACAAAACCTTCGTATTTGTCGATTTCCACTCGAATCACGTTCGACGAGGAGATGTTCAACTCAACAACAAACAAGCCGTTATCCAGCTCAGCGATGCGTTCGTCAATCAGTTCTAATACGCGTTTTTTACTAATCATTGGTTATAAAAAGAGGGGACTTTCGTCCCCTCATTCCTTGTTTGTAATACATTTTACTCTGCAAATATAGTGATTTTTTTAAAATTAGAGCAATATCCACTGGAATTCCTTCTGTTTTGTTATTGATCGAGAAAAGAGACACCCTACCTAGACCTGTGTCTTTTCTTGTCAATTCGATTCCCACACCCCCCTCTCAATCGAAGAAAAACGCTAACTTTAGTCACCCAAATAACCTTTAATTATTCCCCATGAAAAAGTCCATGTATACGCTCGCTTTAGGGCTTGTAATTTCCATATCATCTCATTCCCAAACCATCTTATTTGAAGATAATTTTGATGCGTATCCAGTTGGAGAAACGATTGCTGCTCAGAACAACCAGTGGGTCACATGGTCTGGTGGAACAGGGGGCGTAGAAGATGCGTTTATTTCTTCCGATGCGTCCGTTAGTGGGTTGAATTCACTACACATCGTTAACGACAACGACATTATTTTGCCTTTGGGAAACTACGCTTCCGGCAGATATACAATCCGCTTTAAAGCCACATTTGTTCAAGGCGGGAATGTAAACGTACAGCACACTTGTTTTTCGAATTGGGCGGCGGACATTTTCTTTACTGATCAGCATCAAATCAACTATGTTCATGAAAACAGCACCTTAGATGGCGAAACGGTTGGTTCTTTTCCAGATACTGTTTGGACCGAATTTTTAATTGATATTGACATTGATAACGATATTTCTCTTTTCTATATTGACGGATCCCTTTCACTATCTATTCCATTTAGCACTTCAAACAATGGGATAACTTCCAATGTCCTTAGTTGTCTCGATTTTTACGGAGTAAACGGGCTTAGCGGTGTGACGAATAGTGATTTTTACATCGATGACTTTGTTTTTTCTCGCATTGAAACGACCTCTTTGATAGAGGATAGTTCACCTGAATTGCGTGTTTATCCAAACCCAACGAATGGTATTCTCACTATTCCTGAGGAAGTTTCTCACATCAATGTTTATGCAACCAACGGTGTGCTTCTTTTATCTGAAAACACCCACAAACTGGATCTTTCGTTGTTTAATAATGGGTTATACATTCTCGAAATGGAGGTCGGCAATCTTATTTACAGACAATCCATTCTAAAGCAATAAGCGATTTTACTTCAAAAAGCATCTTGCTTTTTAGGTTTGTTTTGTGAAATTTGCGCTATGCTAATCGAAATCGATGATAAAATAGTGTCCACCCAACTTTTCGAACGAAAATTTGTGTGTGATTTGAACGCCTGTAAAGGTGCTTGTTGCATTGAGGGTGATGCGGGTGCGCCGCTTACGATTGAAGAGGTTTCCATTCTTGAAGATTCTCTAGACCTTATTAAGCCCTACATGCGCGAAGAAGGCATAAAAGTAGTGGAAGAAACAGGCGTGTTCTATATGGATCAGGAAAACGAACCCGTTACAAGTCTCGTAAATGGCGGAGAATGCGCGTTTGTATACTTTGATGAGCAGGGGATTACCAAATGTGCTGTTGAGGCGGCCTATTTGGACGGAAAAACCGACTTTAAAAAGCCGATATCTTGTCATTTGTATCCAATCCGCGTGAAAAAATTCAATGATTTTACAGCATTGAATTACGATAAATGGTCGATTTGCGCACCTGCGTGTGCCTGCGGTGAATCTTTAAACGTTCCTGTATTTCGTTTTTTAAAAGAGCCCATCATCCGTGCTTTCGGAACTGAATTCTTTGATGAACTCGAGGTCGTGTCTCAAGAGTTGGATCAATAAGCAACGTGTATTCCGTTAATATTAAATGGCGTATCTTTGCGGCAACTTTTACCTATATAAATATTTTCTACTATGAAAAACATTACTTTATCCACATTCGCTCTTTTTGCCGTTTGCTGGAGCGTTCAGGCACAACAATTGCCTTCTGACGATCCGTCATTTCAACAAAACACGAGTTCTAAACAGCTACAGACTTCCTTTCAGGTAGCAGCTTCACCAGCACTTGCCATAAACGGCACAACTTTTCCTTGTGGTGGTGGGTCTGATACATTGACGGCCTCTGGAGTTTCTTGTGGCTACATTTGGTCTACCGATAGTGCGGGGATGAACGTACTTTCTGTAACCGATAGCGTTGTTTTTGGCCCAATCACTTCGGACACCACTATTTATCTCGCTTCTACGGAGGCTTTAATGGATAGTGCCGCACCGCTTCCTCCTCACGGTTCGAATTATTCAGGAAATGTTCGTGGCTATTACTTTACCGCACCTGTGGATTTCATTATCTCAGGACTTTGGGTTCCAACTGAAGCTAGCGGCGGAGGGCAAAACATTGAGGTATTACTTTTCGACAATCAAACGCCACCACCAGCTTGGAGCGCAACAACCAACGCATTTACTTCCCTGGGGTATTGGAGCAATCACGATCCGCTAGATACGATTGACGTTTGTATTCCTGTTTCTGCCGGAGATGTTATCGGAATTTACGGAAACCGCGACGACATTAACTCCTATGCTAGTGGCCCGTACCAATCAATGATAGGAGGGGTTGCGACAACGTTCACACGCACAGGAATGCAACTGGACTTGAGTACTAATCAAATGGCAAATGTGTTTTCTGAAGCAAGCGGTAGTATTTCAAGAGTTGAGTTTTTCTATGATCTCACTTACGACACAGTTGTGACACCTGTAAATATTTTTGTTCCTAATCCAGTATCTGTGACAAATACGGTTGCCATCTGTGACGGAGACAGCATTTATGCTGGTGGCGCTTATCAAACAACCACTGGGATTTACGTAGATAGTCTACAAACTATTTATGGATGCGACAGTCTTATTGCAACAGATTTAACAATCAACATGCCTTCCTTGTCACAGCAGGTTGCGAACATTTGTCAAGGAGACAGCATTTTATTGGGTGGGGCACTTCAAACAACGTCAGGTGTATATACCGATTACGCTTTGAATAGCTTGGGTTGTGACAGTATTATTGAAACGACTCTTACCGTAAACCCATTGCCATCGGTTACTTTGTTGGGGGACACCGTTTGTCTTCAGGATGGCACTATCCCGTTAAATGGGTCACCTGCTGGTGGTGTTTATTCGGGAACAAATGTTTCTGGTTCGCAATTTGACGCAACTGCTGCTGGTGTTGGAACACATTCTGTGATGTATGTTTATACAGACTCTTTGGGATGTGCGAATAGCGCCTCTTCAGATCTTCTAGTAGAGGATTGTGCAAGTATCGGTGAAAACACTCTAGGAGACGTTAAAGTATATCCAAATCCCTCTTCTGATTATCTTGAAGTGGTATTGCCAGAAGGTTTAACGACGGGTAATGCGGTTCTTTATGATGCGAATGGAAGAATTGTAGGAATCTGGACGCTAAGCGCTACGGTTTCTGCATTGGATATTGCCACATTGAGTGCTGGTATTTACGTTATTGAAATAACAAATAATGGTCTCGCTGCGCAATTTAGAGTAGTGAAGAAATAAGGATTTCGACCTTTGTTTTGACATTGGTAAAGAACAAAGTTCTACCGTCTAACAACAAAAACCCCAGCAGAATTGATCTGCTGGGGTTTTTATTTTTTTAGATCATTGTATTTAGAACAATCCGCGTTCGTCCAACATTTTGTAGATCGCTTCGTCTTTCTTTTTTAACTCTTCTTTGAAAGCTTCAATATCCACTTTTCCGTCGTATTTCTCTTTCCATTCTTTTTGACATTCATCACCTTTGGCAACTGCTTCTTGCAACTTCTCCGTCATTTCCATTAACTCATCTGTTGT
This sequence comes from Crocinitomicaceae bacterium, assembly GCA_050289845.1. Lineage (GTDB taxonomy): Bacteria > Bacteroidota > Bacteroidia > Flavobacteriales_D > Crocinitomicaceae > UBA4466. The sequence goes on from JBNKGN010000064.1 coordinate 8,802, forward strand.
AGCTGCATTTCCTGCTTCTTTAGAGAGTTTTGATGCGTCTTCGTAACACTTGCAGATGTCCGTTGCCGCATCCTCTGCAGATGGACCACAAGAAACCAATAGTGCTCCAGCAGCAAATAGTAGTAAGATTCCTTTTTTCATTTGTAAAAATTTAAGTTGTCTCTGAAAATACAAATTTTCGCTGATTGGTTTATCGTTTCACTGACTTTCTTAAAAAAATAAAGCCCTGAATCTCCTGATAGCTATCAGGATTCAGGGCTTTTTGTCTTGTTTTAACTATTTAGGCACAATTAGTAAGACAAGATGTTTATTTCTTTGCTTCTCAGCTCCCGCACATGTGACGTTGTCGAATGATGCAGTCGTGAGTCAGCACTAACGTGCTTCTCAGCTCCCGCACATTTCACAATTGTCTGGGTCGTCAAGAGAACATGCAACTTCTGCTTGGGCTTCTTCCAAAGATTTTGCAGTTGGTTGTGCTACTACGTTCTTATCGATCGTAAACTTGATAGCGTCTGTTGCTGCTTTCGTTCTTAGGTAGTACATTCCTGTTTTCAATCCTTTCTCCCAACCATAGAAGTGCATAGAAGTCAATTTTCCGAAATTGGCGTTCTCCATGAAAATGTTCAATGATTGTGACTGGCAAATGTACGCTCCACGATCAGCTGCAAGGTCGATAATCGCTTTTTGTGAGATCTCCCATGCTGTTTTGTACAAATCTTTCAAACGTTGAGGCACTTCCTGGATGTTTTGTACGGATCCGTTCGCTGCCATAATTTTTTGACGCATTTCCTGGTTCCACAATCCTTCTTTTACCAAATCTTTCAAAAGGTGTTTGTTCACGATAATGAACTCTCCTGAAAGCACACGTCGTGTATAAATATTAGACGTATATGGTTCAAAACACTCATTATTTCCAAGGATTTGAGCTGTAGAAGCTGTTGGCATTGGCGCTAACAACAATGAGTTACGTACGCCGTGCTCTTTCACTTCTTCTTTCAAGATATCCCATTCCCAACGGTTGGATGGTGTTACATTCCACATGTCGAATTGGAATACTCCTTTTGATGTCGGTGAACCTTTGAACGTTTCGTAAGGACCTTCCACTTTTGCGATGTCTTTTGATGCCGTCATGGAAGCGTAGTAGATCGTTTCGAAGATCTCACTGTTCAATTTACGTGCTTCTTGAGACTCAAACGGGAATCCCATCATGATAAACGTATCTGCTAACCCCTGTACTCCCAATCCAATTGGACGGTGGCGCATATTTGAGTTTTTCGCTTCTTGTACCGGATAAAAGTTTCCGTCAATGATCTTGTTTAAGTTTACCGTTGCCTGGTACGTTACTTCGAACAACTTGTCGTGATCGAACGTTCCTTCTTCCGTAACATATTTCGGCAATGCCAAAGACGCCAAATTACACACTGCTACCTCATCTGGAGCGGTGTACTCGATGATTTCTGTACACAAGTTCGAAGACTTGATCGTTCCAAGGTTTTGTTGGTTGGATTTTGCATTCGCAGCATCCTTGTACAACATGTATGGCGTTCCTGTTTCGATTTGAGATTCAAGGATCTTAAACCAAAGGTCTTGAGCTTTGATTGTTTTTCTTCCTTTTCCTTCTGCTTCGTATTTGGTATACAATGCTTCGAATTCTTTGCTGTGTGTATCAGACAAACCTGGGCACTCGTGTGGACACATCAACGTCCAATCGCCGTTTTCTTTCACACGTTGCATGAACAAATCTGGAATCCAAAGCGCATAGAACAAATCGCGTGCACGTTGCTCTTCTTTACCGTGGTTTTTCTTCAAGTCGAGGAAATCGAATACATCTGCGTGCCATGGTTCAATATACATTGCGAAAGAACCTTTTCGTTTCCCTCCACCTTGATCTACGTAGCGCGCTGTATCGTTGTATACACGAAGCATTGGAACGATCCCATTAGAGGTACCGTTTGTTCCTTTAATGTATGATCCTGTCGCACGGATGTTATGAATAGCCAAACCAATTCCTCCTGCTGATTGTGAAATTTGTGCACATGATTTCAAGGTATCGTAAATTCCTTCGATACTATCGTCTTTCATGGTCAACAAGAAGCAAGAAGACATTTGTGGTTTTGGCGTTCCTGCGTTGAACAATGTTGGTGTCGCATGTGTAAACCAACCTTCTGACATCAAGTTGTATGTTTTGATCGCTGCATCGATATCCGTTTTGTGAATTCCAACAGCTACACGCATCAACATTTGTTGTGGGCGTTCAGCGATAGCTCCATCCAATTTCAACAAATACGAACGTGTCAATGTTTTGAATCCGAAATAGTCGTAACGGAAATCACGATCGTAGATAATGCTAGAATCCAAACGATCTTTGTTGTCCAGGATGATGTTGTAAACATCTTCTGCCAAAAGCGCCGCATTTTCCCCTGTTTTTGGATCGATATACTGATACAAATCCATCATTACATCTGAAAACGTCTTTTTGGTTTCTTTGTGCAGGTTGGATACTGCAATTCTTGAAGCCAACAAAGCGTAGTCTGGGTGGTCAATCGTTTTCGCTGCGGCTACCTCCGCTGCAAGGTTGTCCAACTGTGTTGTGGTCACACCGTCAAACAATCCTTCAATTACTTTCATCGCAACTGCTTCTGGGGATACCAATGGATCCAATCCATAACACATTTTAACGATGCGTGCTGTGATTTTGTCGAATTTCACAGCTTCTTTTCTTCCGTCTCTTTTTACTACATACATGGGCGCAGGGGTGTTTTTATTTCTTAATTATCCAGGGTGTCTTAAAAGTCTTCGTCTAGGCTGAAGGTTTGGTTATTATCGCTATTCAATACTCCAGCTTTTTGGTACTCACCGACTCTTTTTTCGAAGAAGTTGGTTTTTCCTTGAATAGAAATCATTTCCATAAAATCGAATGGATTGGAAGCGTTGAATACTTTTTCGTTTCCAAGCTCACCGAGTAGTCGATCGGCTACAAATTCAATGTATTGTGACATCAAATCGCTGTTCATTCCGATCAATTTAACAGGTAGTGCATCCAGGATGAACTCCTTTTCGATTTCCACCGCGTCCAAAATGATTTTTTTGACTTGGTCTTTCGACAGTTTATTTACCACGTGGTTGTTGTACAACAAACAAGCGAAATCACAATGCAAACCTTCATCACGAGAGATCAATTCGTTTGAGAAAGAAAGGCCTGGCATCAATCCTCGTTTTTTCAACCAGAAAATAGAGCAGAAAGACCCTGAAAAGAAAATTCCTTCCACAGCAGCAAAGGCTACCAATCGCTCTGCGAAAGAACCTTCTTCGATCCAACGCAATGCCCAATCCGCTTTTTTACGCACACAATCCAATGTGTCAATCGCGTTGAACAGGTATTTTTTATCTTCCGTGTCTTTGATGTAGGTGTCGATCAACAAGGAATACGTTTCCGAGTGAATGTTTTCAATAGTAATTTGGAACCCATAGAAAAACTTTGCTTCGGTATACTGTACTTCTGCGAGGAAGTTTTCAGCAAGATTTTCATTTACAATACCATCTGAAGCCGCAAAAAACGCAAGAATATGCTTGATGAAATGGCGTTCATCATCGTTCAGTTTCGACTCCCAGTCAACAAGATCGGGCTGCAAATCAATTTCCTCTGCCGTCCAAAAACTCGCTTCCGCTTTTTTGTAAAAAGACCAGATGTCATCATGTTGAATTGGAAACAGTACAAAACGGTTTTC
>JBNKGN010000065.1:0-12521 GCA_050289845.1 Crocinitomicaceae bacterium
ATAAGAGCATCAATACGACAATAATCAATCCATGCGTAGCGCCAAATTCTAGAAACGAATTGTGCGCGTGTACTCCATTGATCATGTAGCGTTCACTTTCATTTCCCCAGAGCGGATGCTTTTGAATAAAATGGATTGCTTTGGTCCACAATTCTCTCCGTCCAGCCATTTCGATATTTCCTAGCCCGAGATCCTTCAGGACAGAGTCATCACTTAAAGGTTTTGGCACAAGATCCAAACGTGTAAATTGGTGCCACCAGAATGAAAAGGTCGCCCCAACGAATGCAACAAGTCCAACGGAAGCATACGCTAAGGATTTGTTCCAATTGTGGTACACAACTTCCCTTTTAAACAAGCGATTGAGCAATAGCGCGAAAAAGTACATTACAATGCAAACGGCAAAAACGACAAGTGTTGTTCTTCCAAAAGTGATCAAAATCCCAGTGGTCATTACACCAAAGAGCCCTAGCAATTGGCCTGTTTTTAACCGAAGATCAACGAAGTAAAGCAGCACAATGCCGAAAATTGCTTTCTGCGCTAAATAGGTGGAGTTGTCTCCCAGTCCAAAAACCCGTGTATGATAAAAGGACTCGTAATTTTGGAAATCATATTGTTTCGGTAAGCTGGTCATGAAACTGGTTGTTCCATACGCATATTCCAGCAGTCCTATACCGATCTCAATAGACGTAAACACTAAAAGCCAGCGCAACACCGATTGATTTGCTACGCAATATGCGGCCAGAAATGTAAGAGGGAGCAATAGAAGTGGTCCTTGTAAAATCTCCGAGAAAGACTGAAGTCCCCGCATGGAATTAACGAGTATGATCAGCAACAAAACGGATAACAAGAGCAAGGGAATTTGCCGTTTCCAGGAGAATGAATCAGACAATTGAGAGGAAACCCATTGTTTCAATTCTTTCCAATACAAAATCAGCGCTACTGGAAGAAACAGCACGTAAAGATAGCTTTCAAAAAATGCTGTGGTCGGTAAAAAAAGAAGTAATGCAACTACTAACTCACGCATTCTTATTGATTTAATGACGACTTTGCTTCATCAAGATACTTTTGCAATGTCGCTTTCATCATATCCTCATGAATCAAAATTTCCTCTACAAATGCACGAAAGGCACCGTTTCCACCTTTGACAGGAATCACCGTATCGACGATAGACTGAATGTACTTGGGTGCATTTTTCGGGCAAGCGGAATAGCCCACTTTTTCTAAAACGAGATAATCGTTGATATCATCCCCGATATAAGCCACATCGGTCCAATCAATGTTTAATTCCTGCATAAGAACCTCCAAAGTGGCTATTTTGTTCTTAACACCAAGGTACAAATGCTCGATATTTAACTTTTCTGCACGTCTTCGGACGATTTCGGTATTCTCACCAGTGATAATAGCAACAGGAATGTTATTCAGTCGACACCAAAGCACACCAGCAGAATCAGAAGTGTTAAATTTTTTCCACTCATTTCCCGTCTGATCGTAAAACATTCCACCGTCTGTCCAAACGCCATCGATATCCGTTACAACAAGTTTTGGCAGCATACTATTTGAATAGATTGAGGTCCATAATTTCGTCCTTAGGAATATCTTGAAGCGCTACTTTTCCTATCAATTTTTCACGATCGGCCCATTTCAAACCACTTCCAGGTGAAAGCATGTGAAGCATTTCTTCAGTGACTGCTGTTCCTTTCGAAATAGCGACTTTACTGGCTATTGACCGTTCCAATTTCTCGCGAGCTACATCTACTCCATCCGCAACGTGAATATCCTTGGTCCCCATAGATCGCTCCAAAATGCGAATATCACGCACCATTCGATAAATACCATCCGGTCCCAAAGAACCTTTTTGGTCCGTACCTTTCATGCGGCGATCCAATGTAATATGTTTTTCAACTATTTTAGCCCCCATCGCCACGGCTGCCACAGGTGCAGAAATTCCAATCGTATGATCCGAATATCCAATGGTATATTCAGGATAATTCTCCATTAAAAACGGAATCGTGTTCAAGTTGGTATTGTCGGGATGCGTTGGATACTGGGAAACACAATGTAAGATTGAAATCTCATTGTGATAACGCCCAATTGTTTCCAGTGCATCATCTAATTCTTTTCGCCCCGCCATTCCGGTGGAAACTATAATCGGAATCTTCGTTTCTCCCAATACTTCGAGCAACGGCAAATTGGTCAAATCACGACTGGCAACCTTGAGATAATCGGGTGTAAACAATTTCAATAAAGAAGTACAACCCGGTGCGCACAATGTCTCGACAAAATCCAGCCCCAACGATTTGGCATGTTTGTACACTTCGAAATGCGCTTCGTCATCTAACTCCAAAGCCGCGCGATGTTCTCCATACGTTGCTCCGAAACTGTTCTCATTGATATACGGACGCGCCATTTGACTTTGGGAAAGTTCCTGTGCGAGATCTCTTTTCGTCAGTTTCACAGCATCCATTCCGTGCAATTCCAACCCAAAAAGTGCTTCTTCGATAGGACGTGCGACGAAATCGGCAATTAATTTTGCTAAATCCACCGAACCGTTGTGATTCTGCCCTATTTCACCTATGATATATGTGTGTTTCATTTTGAATTTAATTCAATCTCCTGCTGCATTGCAGACAAAAGTACCTTATTTGATCTGATATAGTCCATCAATTCACAGACTTTAGCTATTGTTGATTCGTTTCCGAATTTTTGATACAATTTTTGGGTTATTTGAAAGTCCTCCATGGTATCAACCGTAAGTCGAATGCCTTCGTAATTATTCATTGTTGCTGGCAAGTCATATAGTTGAACGTTGAAATCGTCTGGATGGTTGTAGAGATAATTGGTCACGTGCTCTAAATAAAGTGGATTCTCCGTCAAAGCATGAGCTCTTTTCAACGCGTCTAACGTTGTTATTTCACAAAACAGGCCCAAATGACCCAAGATCGTTGGCTTACCATTTTCATAGCGGAATGATCCATAATCTTCCCCCTGGTAACAGTCTAGCAAGCGCTCCAGCAATTCCACATTGACAAATGGATTGTCTGCACACAAACGAACGATGGTCTCAAAACCGAACGCTGTCCCCGCTTCAACAAATCGACTAAGCACGTCTTGTTCATTGCCCCGATAGACAGGAATACCTTTGCGCTCTGCCAATTCCGCGAGCACGTCATCTCCTTCCGATGTTGTCGTTGCTAAAACAATTGGAAAACGCTCTTTGAAGCGATCAACAATAATCTCCAGAATACTCTGCGCACCATCGAAGGGCATCACCATCTTTCCTGGCAGACGCGTTGATCCTGTTCTCGCTTGAATTATTATTCCCAGTTTATCCATCCTTGTCACCTACGTAGTTTTTCTCGTTTTGTTTCATCGAAACCCGTCAGACTTTGACTCCTTTTTTCGCAAAATGGAGCGTTAACCAACATACGCCGAAGAAATAGCAAGATTGAGCAATGGTAACAAAGGTCAGAATTGCCAACCAACTTTCTGTACTCGTACCCCAAAGAAGGGGCAAAATTCCAAAACTGAACAATTGAATCAGAGATCCAACAATGCCGATGAGGAAAAATTCTTTTTGACGACGCAACACCAGTGGCAAGCTCGATAAAGGGGACACGACAAAAAGCATCAAGGACCACAACGCCATTATTTCGGAGTAGTAACCACTTTTTGCCCAGGCTTTTCCAAAAACGAAACTAAACATGGGTTCGCCATAAAAGTAAATCAACGCGAACGGAACAATTGCTAAAAGCACGAGCATTAAAATGGTTTTCTTCAACAATTTCACTACCGATTGACCGTCGTTGATCAACTCTAAACAACGTTGGTAAAAAACGCGACCGATCGCGACCCCAACAACCACCAACGGCAATCGTAGAATCAAATACGAATGATTGAATTGTCCAAAAATGTCTTTCCCGAAAAAATAAGCGATAAACCCTGCCACGAGTAGTTCTCGTCCTAAATCAATGGTAACATGGGGTAAATTGACCAAAGGAAAATCGCGGTATTCTTTGACTAAAACGCGTTGTTTTTTGCGTGAATAATTCCGATAGGGTCCGCTACCCAATTTCACAAAGTCGCGAATGAACCAAATACTTGAAATCGCATAACCAATGAGCGTTCCTAAGATCAACCCGATTCCGCCAAGGTGCATCCAACCAAACAACAACCGGAAGCTATTTGCCCCTATGGAATTCACCATTTGTTGTCTGGAAATTGCTTTGAATGCTTTGTTTCGAATGGACCAGTTCGTGCCGAGATTAATGTAAATCACGAAGAAAATACTCAAAAGAGTAATCCCCAAAAAATACCAGTCGTTCCAATTGGATGCTCCGAAAACCAGATACCCCACAGAAGCGAGCAACGTAACGAGGAGGAGCACTTTGGCTATGCGCAGCGAAACTTTAAAGAGTACGTAGGAATGTCCTTCGTGTTTTGGCAGTGGAATGGACAATTCGTATCGGGCAGTCGCTACGGTAGACACAAAGGCAACCAAACGCATGTAAATTCCCCATTCTCCAAAATCCTCATCGGTATAGAAAAAATTGGTTAGCAAGGGCATTATAAGATACCCGACAGCTTGTGCAACCACCGTACCCGTCGTCAAAATGACCACGGATTTCAGGAATTCCGATTTCAGATTTACTTTCTGAAGCATAGTATGTTATTCCCCGTTTGGGGACAAACTACTTCGCGTAGTTCACGGCTCTTTTCTCGCGAATCAAGGTAACTTTTACCTGACCTGGATACGTCATTTCAGTTTGAATCCGTTGAGAGATCTCAAAAGACAATTCGTCTGCTTTAGCATCGGATACTCTTTCGCTTTCTACCAAAACGCGTAACTCACGTCCTGCTTGAATTGCGTAAGCCGAAGTGACACCATCGTACGCAAGTGCTAATGCCTCGAGGTCTTTGATTCGTTTGATGTAGGACTCAACGATTTCGCGTCGTGCTCCTGGACGTGCACCTGAAACGGCATCACATACTTGAACAATTGGTGCGATTAATGTGGTCATTTCCACTTCATCGTGATGGGCTCCAATCGCGTTAATAACTTCCGCTTTCTCGCCATATTTCTCGGCCATTTTCATTCCGAGTACCGCATGCGGCAATTCTGGTTCTTCGTCCGGCACTTTTCCAATATCGTGGAGCAATCCTGCACGTTTCGCCAATTTCACGTTCAATCCGAGCTCAGCAGCCATGATCGCACATAAATTCGCTACTTCACGGGAGTGTTGCAACAAGTTTTGACCATAAGACGAACGGTATTTCATGCGCCCTACCATTCTCGTTAATTCAGCATGCAATCCGTGAATTCCCAAATCGATACACGTTCTGCGCCCTGTTTCTGCAATTTCTTCGTCCAATTGTTTTCGTGTCTTCGCCACCACTTCTTCAATTCGCGCAGGGTGAATACGACCGTCGGACACCAATTGGTGCAAAGCCAAACGAGCAATTTCACGGCGAATAGGATCGAAACAAGATAGGATAATTGCTTCTGGAGTATCGTCGACAATAATTTCTACACCTGTTGCAGCTTCCAGCGCACGAATGTTACGACCTTCACGACCGATGATACGACCTTTGACTTCATCCGATTCGATATTAAACACCGAAACCGAATTTTCGATTGCTTGTTCCGTAGCAACACGTTGAATCGTTTGTATCACGATTTTCTTCGCTTCACGATTTGCGTTGAGTTTTGCTTCTTCTGTAATCTCATTAATGTGCGCCATGGCATTCGTGCGTGCCTCATCTTTCAATGCTTCTACCAATCCGGCTTTGGCATCTTCCGCAGACATCCCGCTGACTTTCGATAATTCAGCCACATGTTTTTGGTGCATTTTATCGAGTTCGCTGTGTTTCACGTCTAATGCCGTGATTTTTGCTTCGAGGATTTCGTCTTTTTTGTCGACTCCTTTCTGCTTGCGATTCAATTCTTCGATTTTCTGAGAAAGCGTTTTTTCTTTGCTTTTCGCGCGATCTTCAGAAGATTGCAGCTTGCGCTCTCTGTCTTTCATTTCGCGTTCGTGATCCTCTTTCAATTTGAGGAATTTCTCTTTCGCTTGAAGAATTTTGTTTTGTTTCAGGTTTTCCCCTTCTTTCTCTGCGTCTTTGAGAATTTGTTCTTTACGTTTCTTGAGCACAACGCTCTGAATAACGATGGCAATTACAGCACCTCCTGCGAGTCCTGCGGCCAATCCAATGATCATTTCCATATATCCTTTAATTTAAAAGGAACAGGGTTATGATAAGAAGAAATCTAGATGCTAGGCATCCATGTCGTTCGATAACTGTTGCAATTTCGCTTCGATTGCCGAATAATCTGCCGGCTTGGAAGCGGTTTGTTTCCCTTCTTTGGTTGCCAATTGCAATGCGGTCATGGCAAGTAAGTCTTGCATGTCCTTCACAGCATAATTTTCCTGAAGCAATTTAATCGCCTTGTTGATGTCCTCAGCCGCTTTTAACACCTTGTCTTGTTCTTCTTCGTTCACAGACAATGGATACGTACGACCGGCGACCACTACTTTCAGTGACAATTTTGCCATAGTTATCTTTTTAACTGCCCAATGCAGTATTCGATTTCTTTTACCAATGCGTCAATTTCCTCATTGGAAATGCTTTTCCCCTTTGAGTTGTCGACACCTTGTTCCGCCATTGTTTCAATGCGTCCATTCAAATCGGCAATCGTCCCCTCCAACGTTTGAATTGCTTCCTGCTTTTTAGAAATTTCATTCTTCAAAGTGGCAATTTCAGTCGTCAAAGTTGCATTTGTAGCACGCTCCGCTTCAATCTGCTCCCTCATGCGCACAGATTTACCGCGAATTTCGTCTATTAACCGATTTACTTGTTCTGACATTAAAACAACTTTAACTACAAAAATAGTATTGTACGAGACACGAACAAGATTTTTTTGCCGATAGTTGCATGATTTTTTTTCAAACGGCTATTTTTGATTTATGAAAGAAATCCTACTCGCGTTCACCTTTGTTTTATTTGGAACCGCTACGACTAAAGCACAGCAAGCCGAATCCTACGATTATCATCCTCCTTTAAAGATTCCATTGTTGCTTGCATCTAACTTTGGTGAACTGCGCCCCAATCATTTTCACATGGGGTTGGACTTTAAAACCAACAACAAAGAAGGGTATACTATTTATTCGATTGAAGAAGGGTATGTTTCACGAATTAAAGTGTCCACCTACGGTTATGGTAAAGTCGTTTACATTGACCATCCGAATGGGATTACAAGTGTTTATGCGCATTGCAGCGAATTCAAAGGTGCTATTGATTCGCTCGTAAAACAAACACAAACAGAAGAGCAAAATTATGAAGTAGAGATCTTTCCTGGAAAAAATGTGCTTCGAGTAAACAAAGGAACGATCATCGCGCTGTCTGGAAATACAGGAGGTTCAACGGCACCCCACTTACACTTCGAATTACGTGACACGAAAACAGGACACGCGCTAAATCCATTATTGTTTGGGTTCGATCTCCCCGATACGAAGGCGCCTGTCATTCGAAATATGAAGGCGTACGGTTTGACAAAAGAAGGTTATCGTATTCCAGGGAAGGAAGTCACCAAAGCTGTAACAAAATCGGGAAGTAATTTTGTGATCAACGCCAATAAAATTACTGTCGCCTCGAGTTTTTGTTCGGAATCAGGAGGAATCGGACTTGCCTTTGATGTCATTGATTATTTGGACGGAGCCCCAAATCAGTGTGGACTTTATGGGAGCTACCTGATCGTTGACGGAGACACTTTGTTTGGCCAAAAAACAGCACGTGTCCCTTTCGAATCTACACGGTATGTCAACTCGCACAAGGATTACGAAGCCTACCAAACCCTGAGTAAAAAATACCACAAAAGTTTCCGAACGCAAGAAAACGACCTACCGATCTACATCAACGATGCTTTGGGAGTTATCCAAACGAAACCCGGATCGACACATTCGGTTGAATATATTGCTTTCGACACAAAAGGAAATACCTCACGTCTTAAATTCACCCTCGAAATTGCCAACGGCGCCATTTTAAGTACGGATCCATGGGCAACAAATGAACAAATGCTTTTCCCTCAAAAAACGTATGAGCACACGACTACCTCCTGCGGTATTGAAATGGGGTACTCCACTGTTTATGAACCCATGGAAATTTCAGAAGGATCACTGTGCAGTCATATCGGTGATCGGGAAACGCCTGTGAATCGTGCCTATAAAATCAAAATGGCTGTCACTGGTCCTAAGGATGGCAAGCATTACCTGCGCATGGTTACCGCAAAAGGGAAAGTGCGTGCCTTATCTGTGGACTATCAAGACAATTGGGCAATCGCAAGCAGCAGTTACTTTGGAAGTTATACCTTGGAACGCGACGTCACTGCCCCTACTCTTCAAGTTTCTGGATTTGTGGATGGATCAAGTACATCGAAAACAACGTTGTCCTGGAGTATTGGAGACGACGCAAGTGGGATTGCCGACTACGATCTGTTCATTGACGGTCAATGGCAGCTTTTGGAATATGAATATAAAACGGGGAAAGTGACTTTCACGCGACCTAATGGATTTAAAGGCACGAAAAAATTGAAAGTTGTGGTAAAAGATGCTTGCGGTAATGAGAAAGTTTGGGAAGGGAGTTTGACGTTTCTCTAATACTGTTGAACTTCCTACTCCTCCACTTTAATCATTGTTACGGTATTTGTCACCGACCCAACAGAAGATTCCAATTTGATGGTTGATTTACTGCATTCCACGACGGTCCAATCGTCATTTAAATAAAAGTAGGGCGTTGTAACAAATCCTTGAATATAGAGCAAGGTTGGTTTTCGGTTCAAACTGGAATTCCAACTTCCTGATTCGCCAGCTCCTGGCAGAACTGTTACAGATCCGGATTCGCCGAAGCCCAACGTTTTTCCAGAAAAATCAGCGGCAATATTGGTGCCATTGAAATTAAACTGAGTGATTTTCCAACTATCCACACTAATAACGCGGTCTACTTTTTTAGGCGTTACATAGGAACTACATCCTGTAAATACGAAAAGACTGAAGACCATCACGAGAATTGGTCTCCACCATCGCACAACCGTATATTTTGTTTTCATTTCGTGAAGGTTTCCTACTAAAGAAACGCAGAAAGTTCACGAAGGGTTGTTTCAGGCCTGTGTAGTGGGCGTACCGAAATTCATTGGGGGCATTTGTGGTCCTCCAGCATCAATGGTTCCATGGGTCTGCTCATAGCGCGAAATATTGTCTTTAAGCGCTTCTAGAAGACGTTTGGCATTTTCGGGTGTCATGATAACACGCGAACGCACTTTCCCCTTAGGAACGCCTGGCATCATTTGAATGAAATCTGCCACAAATTCTGAAGGTGAATGCGTAATAATTGCAAGGTTGGTGTAGACTCCAGTCGCCATTTCCTCGCTCAATTCAATATTGACGTTGTTTTCTTTTTTCTCTTCCATAAGACTAAGGTAAGGATTAAGAATGAAAGGTTGAAAAGGGATTTCCATTCTCGTAGGAATTTATTTTTCCGCGTCCCTTACGATCGCTTCCAGCGGAAGAAATCTATTTCAATTGTAGCAATTCCCGAGAACGATTGAAGCTAAAAATCATCCAGAAGCTCTGTGGATGCATTCCTTGTTCCTCCACTATTAAACCATTGACTGGCGGGTTCGAGAAATAAAAGAATCACGGCAACAATTTCCGTCACCGTACTTAAAAAACGCAACGGATTTATTTCCATCCCATTGGTGTTGATCGATTTAATGAGAATAAAAGTGACGATGGCATATACAACGGCCAATATTAAAACAGCCAGGTAAAGAAAACGTGCCCATTTCTTCCCCTTAAGAATCCCATCAATTGTCGCAAATACGACAAAGAAAAATCCAGCAATCAAGAGCCACATCAATCCATTTACTACAAACGTTCCAACGATCAAATTGTATGTCACTAAAATGGCCGAAGATCCATACAATACGTACAAAAATATCCCAATCACTTTAACAATAATCGGTGCGTTCTTCGGAATGTAAAAAAAACGTTCTTTTCGCTCTTTTCTATATTGAACAGCTGTTTCCTCTTCAACTAATGCCGCCTTTATATTTTCCACCTGAAAATCGCTTCCTGTTCGCACCTCCAATAATTCTGCGGCAAGCATTCTTGCTTCAAGGGTATATCCGTTTTTATCCTCAACAATTTCACGCAACTCGGATTCCGATTTGGCATTTATTGAGCGGTATAAGTGACTTTTCTGCATCGAAACAAATCTAAGAATTTGCTTGTATTCATTCGTATGGAAATAATTTAACGTGCCAATTTTAGGGACACACGAAAAAAAAAGGGCGATCAATCGACCGCCCTTTGAGAGTTATTTTGAATTTGCTTATTCAGCTTTTTCCAACATTTCTTCCATTTCTGCTTTCGAACCTACTAACATGTTTTGGAAGTCACGGAATCCTGTACCTGCTGGAATCAAATGTCCAACGATTACATTTTCCTTCAATCCAAGTAAGTTATCTTCCTTACCAGAGATTGCTGCTTCGTTCAATACTTTCGTTGTTTCCTGGAACGATGCCGCAGAAATAAACGATTGCGTTTGAAGCGATGCTCGGGTGATTCCTTGAAGCAATGGTGTCGATGTCGCTGGAATAGCATCACGTGAATCTACCAACTGTTTGTCTTGACGTTTCAATTGTGAATTCTCATCACGCAATCTACGTGCAGAAACGATTTGTCCTGCTTTCAAGCTTTCAGATTCACCAGCGTCAACAACAACTTTCATTCCGTAGATAGCGTCGTTCTCTTCATTGATGTCTGCTTTGTGCACGGATTGTCCTTCCAAGAAACGTGTGTCTCCTGCATCTACGATCTGTGCTTTCAACATCATCTGGCGAACGATCACCTCGAAATGCTTGTCGTTAATCTTCACCCCTTGCAGACGGTATACCTCTTGAATTTCATTCACAAGATATTCCTGAACTGCTGTTGGACCTTCAATATTCAAGATATCGTTTGGTGTAATTGCTCCTACAGAAAGTGGTTGTCCTGCTCTTACGAAGTCATTTTCCTGTACAAGGATATGTTTCGAAAGTGGAACGAGGTACTTACGTACTTCACCCGTTTTAGACGTGATTTGAATCTCACGATTACCACGTTTGATTTTTCCGTATTCTGCAACACCATCGATTTCAGAAACTACCGCTGGGTTAGAAGGGTTACGTGCTTCGAACAATTCCGTTACACGTGGAAGACCTCCTGTAATATCCCCAGATTTACCTGCCTTACGTGGAATCTTCACCAAAATTTCCCCTGCTTCAACAGTATCTCCTTCTTTAACGCTGATGTGTGCATCAACTGGAAGACTGTATTCGCGAAGAATTTCTTTTGATTTCGGATCCATGATATGGATGGCCGGCATTTTCTTCTTATCTCTAGTTTCTGTAATTACTTTCTCGGTAAATCCAGTTTGCTCATCGACTTCTTCACGGTACGTAAATCCTTCAAGAATGTTCTCGAAGACAACTTTACCAGTCGCTTCTGTGATGATCACCGCGTTATACGGGTCCCACTTACAGATCACGTCACCTTTCTTGAGTGTCGATCCGTTTTTCACAACCAATTCAGAACCGTAAGGGATGTTTGCATTCATGGTCACATTTCCTTTCGAATCTGTGATTTTCAATTCTGCAGAACGTCCAAGTACAACGCTCACTAGGTTTCCATCTTTGTTTTTACGTTCAATTGTACGCAATTCGTCGATATCGATTTTACCTGCTGTTTTTGCTTTCAAATCGTTTTCATCGGCAATGTTCGACGCCGTACCCCCAACGTGGAATGTACGAAGTGTCAATTGCGTTCCCGGTTCCCCTATCGACTGTGCAGCAACAACTCCCACTGCGTCTCCAATTTGCGCTGGACGACGTGTTGAAAGGTTTCTACCGTAACATTTAGAACATACACCGCGGCGCATCTCACATGTCAATACCGAACGGATTTCAACTTCCTCGATATCGGCTGCATCGATAGCATCTGCTACAGCTTCAGAAATCAATCCACCTGCTTCAACGATCAACTCGTCAGTTTCTGGGTGGTAAAGGTCTTGCACTGCTGAACGACCGATAATACGATCTTTCAACGGTTCAACAACCTCGTCATTTTTCTTCAATGCCGTCGCAATCAAACCACGAAGCGTACCACAATCTGGCGAGTTAATCACAACATCTTGTGCAACATCCACCAAACGACGTGTCAAGTAACCCGCATCCGCTGTTTTCAATGCTGTATCGGCCAAACCTTTACGTGCACCGTGAGTGGAAATAAAGTACTCAAGAATCGAAAGACCTTCCTTAAAGTTCGAAAGAATTGGGTTTTCGATAATGTCTTGTGAAGACGCTCCTGATTTTTGTGGTTTCGCCATCAATCCACGCATTCCTGAAAGCTGACGAATCTGCTCTTTAGAACCACGTGCTCCTGAATCGTACATCATGTAGATCGAGTTGAAACCTTGTTTGTCGGTTTTCA
>JBNKGN010000066.1:0-12415 GCA_050289845.1 Crocinitomicaceae bacterium
CAGTGCTTTGAAAGGAGACAATGTCGTCAACCGCTCTACTAATATGCCCTGGTACTTGGGACCGCCACTTTTACACACCTTGGAAACGTTGCACATCAGTAGCGATATCAACAAAGTAGATGCGCGTTTTGCCGTTCAAACAGTAATTCGTCCGCAGCGAGAGGGCTTCATTGATTATCGTGGCTACGCCGGTCGTGTTGCGAGTGGTATTTTTCGTCCTGGTGATTC
This sequence comes from Crocinitomicaceae bacterium, assembly GCA_050289845.1. Taxonomy (GTDB): domain Bacteria; phylum Bacteroidota; class Bacteroidia; order Flavobacteriales_D; family Crocinitomicaceae; genus UBA4466. Next base: position 229 of record JBNKGN010000066.1, read on the forward strand.
CATTACTGTACTGCCATCGGGATTCACCAGTACTATCAAACAAATCGATCTATTCGACAAATCATTGGAAGAAGCTTTTGCTCCAATGTCAGTGAATATTTTACTGGACGACGACATTGATATAAGCCGCGGTGACATGTTGGTAAAAACAACGAATCAATCGACGCCCACCCAGGATATAGAAGCAATGATTTGCTGGTTGAACAACCAATCGGCAAGACCACGCACAAAATTCAGTATCCTGCACACAACAAATGAGCAGAAGGCAATGATCAAAGAAATTGTCTACAAAATGAACATCAATTCGCTGGAGCGCGACCTCGATGACAAAAGCATCAATATGAATGATATTTGCCGTGTGACATTGCGAACGACACAACCTTTAATGATCGATCCCTATCGTGAAAATCGATCTACGGGAAGTTTTATACTCATCGACGACGCTACGAACGAAACCGTGGCGGCGGGAATGATTCTTTAATTATGACAGAAATATTACTTGAAAGAGCTATCGAAGCGGCCTTAGAAGCTGGCGAACGTATTATGGAAATCTACGCATCTGGTGATTTCGGAATTGACTACAAACTGGATCATTCACCGTTGACGTTGGCAGATACAGCAGCACACGAGATTATCGTCACACATTTGCGTGAAACACACGTACCTATTTTATCCGAGGAAGGAAAATCAATTCCCTACGATATCCGAAAGAACTGGCATCAACTGTGGATTGTGGATCCAATCGATGGAACCAAGGAATTTATCAAAAAGAACGGGGAGTTTACGGTAAACATCGCATTGATTGAGAATCAATTCCCGATCGCTGGCGTAGTACTTGTTCCCGCATTGAAAGAGCTCTATTTTTCGTCACACAAAATTGGTGCATTTAAAACTACGCGTTTGGAACGCAATATTCCCCTTTCAGAACGTATGGAATCCGCACATTCACTCCCGTTAGCAAGTACCGATCGGCCTTATACAGTCGTTGCTAGTCGCTCCCATCTTTCGGAACAAACACAAGAATTCATCACGAAACTGGAAAAAGAACACGGAACGGTTGCATGTATCTCGAAAGGAAGTTCCTTGAAATTGTGTATGGTAGCAGAAGGCGCTGCGGACATTTACCCGCGTTTTGCCCCGACAATGGAATGGGACACAGCTGCAGGACAAGCAATCTGCACGCATTCAGGTTGTACGGTCATCAATTGGGAAACGAAAACGGCACTTTTATACAACCGAGAAGCATTATTAAATCCCTGGTTTTTAGTAGAGGGACCGAAAGAAAACATCGTTTAGCACCCATTAATTTCGCCCGTTTTTTCCCATTGAGTGTTAAAACCGTTGCAAAGCAACTTGGATACTCGTAATTTTACTCCCTGATGATGAAACGAATTTTAACTGTACTTCTCTTTTTCTTGTTCTTTAGCGTAACATCGTATTCGCAATTGAACGTGAAAGATTCCGCAATTGCCCTTCCATGGGTTTCCGTTCAAGGCGGATTTAATTTAACAGCTGGCGATCTTGCTTTGCGTCACGGCTATTTTACGCATGTTGGCTTGTTTGCAGGCTACAAAACGAAACGGAATTGGGTTTATGGATTAGACGGCAGTTACATGTTCGGCAACGACGTTCGCGAAACAGGACTTTTTACTCACCTCGTGGACAGTAAGGGAAACATTACCGATCAAAATGGTGATATCGCCACAGTTGTTGTTGGCTCCCGTGGACTCAATGTGAATCTAAATGCAGGAAAAATTCTTCCAATTTTAAGTCCGAACCCGAATTCTGGAATTTATTTGAGTGGTGGTGTTGGCTTTTTAGCGCACAAAATTCGCATTGAAACACAAGACCATGTCGTTCCACAGATAGAATTGGATTATCGAAAAGGGTACGATCGTTTGGTACAAGGACTGAATATTTCTCAGTTTTTGGGCTATGCATTTATGTCCAATGAATCATTTGTGAAATTTTACGGGGGCTTTTATATCTCCGAAGGTTACACATTTGAGCGTCGTACTATTTTCTTTGACCAACCGGACACACCTGTTTCTACAGCGCCTCGCATTGATATTCAATACGGAATTCGTGTTGGCTGGTTGATCCCAATTTACACGCGTCAACCCAAAGAATTCTACTTTGACTGATGCATTTTCTGTACAACATTGGCATCTTTTTTCTGGGCATTGGAATACGCATCTATGCTCTGTTCAACGACAAAACGAAACGCTGGGTCACAGGGCGTAAAAACTGGAAGGCGCACTTGCCTAAGGTAGATTCGAAGAATGTTGTTTGGTTTCATTGTGCCTCACTGGGCGAATTTGATCAAGGCCTTCCGTTGATGTGGAAATTTCGCAATGAAAAACCCGACACTTACATTCTGGTCACCTTCTTCTCCCCTTCGGGAATGGAACATTATCACAAACGTAAACACCCTGCGGACTATGTCTGTTTTTTGCCCTTGGACACCCCGAGTAACGCCCGCACATTTATTAATCACTTTCAACCGAAATATTTCTGTTTGATTAAATACGAATTTTGGTCGAATTATATTTTAACTGCGAAACAAGCTGGAACGCTTGTTTACAACGTTAGTGGTCTTTTCCGGGAAAATCATCGTTTTTTCAAATGGTACGGTTCATTTTTCCGCAAAACTTTACAGCAATTTGATTGGTTTTTCGTGCAAAACGAAGCCTCTGTTGCGTTGCTAGAATCGATTGGAATTGAGCGGCATTCCATTGTTGGAGATAGTCGTTACGACAAAGTATACGAGACCAAACTATGTCACAAATCGGACCCGAAAATCGAGCAATTTTGTGGGAATTCGAAAGTATTTATTGTGGGGAGTTCCTGGCCGAAAGACGAAGAAATTTTGCTTCCTGTGATCAATCAAATTTCGTGTAAAGTGATTATCGCACCGCACAACATTGACGCTAAAAGCATCCAGGGCATTACGTCCAAATTGAAGCGAAAATTTACGCGTTACACTGACAAAAAAATATTAGAAACCGCGGACATTCTAGTTTTGGATACGATCGGGCACCTTTCTAGCGCGTTTTCTTTTGGCTCATTGGCCTATATCGGCGGTGGATTTTCAGGGAATCTGCACAACATTTTAGAACCTGCTGCTTTTGGAATGGGAGTTATGTTCGGTCCGAAATTCGAGAAGTTCCCAGAAGCAGATGCGTTTATCAAACGTGGATTTGGCTTCGATGTGAGTACTTCGGAAGAATTAAAGCATCGCATTGAGTATGTGCTTGAAAACAGAGATGTGATCAACGAACGTGCGGAACACTTCGTGGAAGAAAATCGCGGTGCATCCCAAAAGATTTATTCATTGATTACTGCCAATTAAGCAATTTGAGCGCCCGCTTTTCCTGTTTCGCATATTTCCGTTGTACCGTACGAATCAATTGTTCTATAACGTGCCATTTTGGACTTCTGTTTGGACTAATTGCGATGATTTCTCGGGCGGGAAATTCGTGTAAATCATCCGACTCAATTCGGTGCAAACCTCCGATTTTCAGAAAATTCGCGTAGAACTCTGGAATCAACGTATATCCGCCGTGTATATCTACCATTTTCACGAGCATATCAATATTACCGCCTTCATAATTCCAACCATTCTTATGACCATCATCCAGTTCGCAAAAATGAATCATTTGCGTGCGCAGGCAATTTCCTTTGCTTAATAGCCATGGATGTTCCTTCTCCAATTCGGACGACGCAATAACATGATCATTGCGAGAAGGTGTATACGCGTAAATTTCCTCGTGATACAAGACAGAAGTTCGCCACCTAGGGTGATGCACAGGTCCCGCTAAAATCCCCATATCAATTGTTTTTTCTTCGAGTGCCACCAAAATTTCCTCCGTTTTCATTTCCTCGATAGTCAATTCGATCGCCCCGAGTTCTTGTTGCCAAACGTCAAATAATTCGGGCAACATATACCCCGAAATGGTTGGAATAATCGCGAGTCGAAGTCGTTCCTTGAAGGTGCCGTTTTCACGTTCCTTGAGCATTTGAATACGCCCATATTCGGACAAAACATCTCTCAAAATTGGGATCAAATTTTCACCATAGGTTGTAAGATCAAGCGGCGATCTGGAACGGTCAAAGATTTTGTTTCCCAATGTGTCTTCCGCTTTCTTTATTTGCATGGAAAGTGTTGGTTGCGTCACAAAACACCGTTCACTCGCACGTTGAAATTGACGTTCTTCCGCGACCGTGACAATGTACTGCATTTGCTGGATGGAAATCATATAGTAAAAATTTATCCTAAAATAGATAAATTCAATTATATCTATATAAATATGTCACTAAGTTTGTACCAATTCTTTTAACAATTGAACCTTGTTGAAGAACAATTTGTACCTTAGTAAAAACATTAAAAACAAAGTCAAAATGGCAGTATTAGTAGGTAAAAAAGCGCCTTCTTTCAACGCAGCAGCAGTTGTAAATGGTGGTGAAATCAATGAAAATTTCTCACTTGATCAATACATTGGGAAAAACCACGTGGTATTTTTCTTTTACCCAAAAGATTTCACATTCGTTTGTCCATCTGAATTGCACGCATTCCAGGAAAAATTGGGAGAATTCGAAGCAAGAGGCGTAAAAGTTGTAGCTTGTTCTACTGACACGGAAGAATCACACTGGGGTTGGTTGCAAGTACCGAAAAACAAAGGAGGAATTCAAGGAGTTACTTACCCAATCGTTGCGGATACTTCAAAAACAATTTCTGAAGCTTTCGGGGTTTTGGCAGGAGAATACGATTACGATGTTGAAGGCAACATGATTGCTACAGGACCGATGATCGCATACAGAGGATTGTTCTTGATTGACAAAGAAGGTATTGTGATGCACGAATTGGTGAACAATTTCCCTCTTGGAAGAAACGTTGACGAAGCGTTGCGCATGGTAGATGCTCTTCAGTTTTTCGAAGAAAATGGAGAAGTTTGTCCAGCCAACTGGCAAAAAGGAGAAGCTGGAATGACTGCGTCTTTTGACGGTGTAGCAGATTACCTTGCTTCCCACTAATTGTCTCTAATTTTAATTTGATACAATCCCGACTCCATTTTAAATGGGCGTCGGGATTTTTTTTTGTTTTAATGCACGCGTAATCACCATGCCCTTCACGTTTTCGCATCCAGCAATCGTTCTCCCCCTTCGACGCATTTTCAGGAATCGCGTTTCTTTCCTTGCGCTTGTTATTGGCAGTATTGCACCAGATTTTGAGTACTTTATTCGGTTGCGCGTTCACAGTGATTGCAGTCATACACCTCTTGGCCTGCTCCTTTTCAATATCCCATTGGGTATTCTTCTCCTTTTAACATATCTGTTTATTGTCCAAAAACCGACTTTGAACGCCGCTCCAAATTTTATCCGACGAAGGATTCCCGTGACACCGACAAATTGGACGGATCTGATACGCTCCTCTCCTTTACTTATTTTAAGTGTAGCAATCGGTGCTTTTTCTCACCTACTATGGGACGCATTCACACACGAACAGGCCTTTTTCGTTGAAAAAATTGCATGGCTCCGAACCGAACATGTACTCTTTGGGCATTCAATTGCAGGATATTCGATTGCGCAGCATTCAAGTACTGTTTTGGGAGGACTGTTGATCGGTATCTATTTCTTCCAGCAATCTGAAATTCCACAGTCGCCACCCCGTTCGCCCTCCTACTACGTTCCCATCTTCTTGCTTGTCACTGGCTGTTTCATGGTTGTCCGGTTTTGCTTTGTCTCTGAAATTCAATTCGGACTTATCGTTATTAGTACAATTTCAGCGGTTCTTTTTGGGGTTATTGCCACGAGTTTACTTCAAACATTTTCCCAGAAAAGACATTGAGGGCATCGTTACTCCTTGTCCTTCCCGAAGCGATAACGCAATCCAGCATTGGCGACTAAAAACATTTCAAATACATAACTATTGAAGCTATAAGCCGACCATTTTGACACGCCAAAATTCAATCCTAATTCGCAATTCAAGCTGAGCCGATTTACGATTGGAACATCTGCCCCTAAATAGAGTTTCGTTTTCGTGAAAAAATCATTGCTTCGTACTACCGACTCTTCCTCGGAAACAACATCTCCATACGGATAGAAGGCACCTGCTGCGCTATCGACTTTCATGGTTGTCTTGAAGGTTCGGAAATCGCGATTGATCCCTCCGCCACCTATCGTTGCTCCCACATAATAAAAATTATGCTTCATAAAATTCAATCTACGCTGCACCCCGATACTCCCACCAACATACCGTGTATTGTAATTGTGGAAGTTGTATGCAATTACCGTATCACTTATTGGGTAGGCAACATTGCTAAAATGATTAACGTTGCCATAATTCGCACTAGCGACAAAGGACCATTTTTCGTTTGCATGCCATCGGTATTCTAGTTGATAACGATCGACAGGGTCGTATCCAATTTTAAGTCCAATGTCCTGTTTGTATTGTGCATTTGACCACTGCGTGATACTTAAAAACCCGATGAGAAGGAATGTGTACGTTTTCATAATTTGCTATTTGAATAGCTCAAACGCAACCAGTGCGGGCATATTTTAAAAACGCATCATTTTAACATTTGAAGACGTCTCAATTTAACAACTTACTGATTTTCATCTAGTAAAAACAATTGAAGTTTCAGTCCAGCTTGTTCATAAGCCAATTTCATCTGAATTTGCAGTTGTTTCAAAGAAGCCTCCAAATATTTCAACTCTCTCGAATTGACCATAAAAATGGAACTTTCTCCGTTATCGAATAATTGTATTTCGGCGGCCAAAAGCGTTTGATAATCTTCAACATTCTTTTGTGTTAATTCCAACTGCGCCTGATACGTTCGAATTGCGTTCATACTAGTTTCAATCTCATATCCAATTTTGGCTTGCAAGGTATTTTGCTTTAACTGTTGAGATTCAATTTTCAACTCAGACAAGGCAACATCTGCGCGCTCACGACGGGTAAAAATAGGATAACTCACCGAAGCTCCCCAGGTATAATTCGCAATGTTATACTCCGAGAAAAAGCCCGTGACAACCGGTTCATTCAACGCGCGGTATTTGAGGGTTAACTTCGGTTTGAGGTATTCCTTTTTCAGCTGAAGATCTACCTCATTTTGTTGAATTTGCAGATTACCGAGATTGACCAATGGATGTGCAATCAAGAGGGAATCCAATGCATTTGGAACCATCATGGGAACATCGATTTGAACGCGCGACAAGGCTTCCGGAACGGCACCATTAATTTCCAAAGGCGTCGTTCCTTCATTCCACAAATACAATTCCAATTCCCGTTCAGCATTGAGCCATTGCAATTGCGCTTGCTCCAAATCCAACAAACGGTTTTGGTACTGAATCGCGGCTTCTGTGATTGTAATTTCTGGACGATCTCCAAATGCCACGTAGGACTTTACTGCTTCCAAACGAGCTGCTGCCGTCACCACAGAAGTATCCAAAACTTTCAGCCACTCATAGGCTTGCGACCATTTCCAATACGCTACTGTCGCTTTATAAATCAATTCATTTCGCATCCACGAACGTTCAATCTCCGTCGCCTCTTGATACAAGCCCGCTTTTCGCAACGCTGCACGACGTTGGTCGATCAATAATCCGCTTCCCAACTCAAGATTTACGCCCGCGTACCACAAACCATTCTCTGGCAATCGGTCGGACGGATTCAAATAAACACCTCCAGAATTATCATATCCCATTTCGAAAGATAGTCCCGTTCTCGTTGGTACTTTTAGATGCCCATTCATTTGACTGTAGTACATTTTATCGTCAAAATATTTTTGTTTGACATCCCCTCCAATCACTGGATCAAATCCTCCTTTTGCTTGTCGCACGGTCGCCGCTCCTTGTTCACTGCGAATATCTGCTTGATAAACCTCAGGATGGTTTTGCATTACCAGGTCAAGAAAATCAGCGTATGTCAAAGTAGAATCTTGTGCATGCGCCTGTACACAGCTCATTGCGATAAGAACCAATAGCCACTTACTTCTTCTTCTCATTGGTGCTTTTTTTAGGTTGATAATACTCTGGAGGGAACCCGTTCACCTGTCGCCATAATTCGTACCAAATCGGTACATCATTCAATAGGATCATTGCCTTCACCCCGCCACCAAATCGCAATGCTTTCGGCCAAGCACGGTCTTTGGCATCTGGTTTTACCAAAAGTCGGAATTTTCCATTCTCACCAATGTATTGATCGATCGCGTAGATAGTTCCTCCATAGGTTCCGTAGCTTGCATTTGGCCAACCCGAAAAAACCACTGCTGGCCACCCGTCAAATTGCACCCGTACATGCTCACCAACGTGCATTAAAGGCAAATCAATTGGGTCTACGTAAATCTCAATGGCAAGATCATACACGTCGGGCATGATACTTAGAACTGCTTGCCCTTCTTTGATTGTCTCACCGATTCCCGTGATAAATGTTTTTGTGATGTACCCATTTTGCGGTGCGGTAATGACGTGATATCCAGAACGAGATTCGTAATTACTGTACATATTTTCCATTTTATTTACCAAAGAAGCAGCATCCAGGCGATTGGAACCTGTGGTCAATTTTTCGGAAAGCGTTTTTGCGTAGTAGGTTTCATACTCAGCACGAATCGTTGCCAAATCGATGCGCAAACGCAAAAATTCGTTTTGACTGTTGTAATAATTGTTTCGTGCTTCCGTCTCCATCGCTTTTGCTTTTTGAAGCGTCAAATTCCGCGACTCAAGATCCATCAAAGACTTCAATCCTTTTTGATAGAGTGAATCCATTCGGTTGTAACGTTGTTGCGCTGTATTCAAATCAACAATCGCTGCGCTTAGTTTGATGCTATCATTTTGCACTTTCAACTTGGCTTGCTGCCATTTGATATTCGCTTGTTCGAGTTTTAGCACTTGCTGTTGTTGCAAAGCTTCTAACTGACGTCCCTGTGCCGCTTCCTTGTCGGAATAAACATTTACCACATCTTTCTTCAGTTCCAGTTGATTCTTGGTTCTTTCCAGCAAGCGTTCATCCATATAGTCGTCCTTGATTTCTGAAATGACCAGCAAAGTATCTCCTTTTTTGACCTGTTGTCCTTCGCGCACCGACCAATTTTCTACTCGCCCTGCGATGACCGAGTGAACAGTTTGCGGGCGTTGTTCGGGAAGAATGGTCGTTACAGTTCCAGTCGTTCGCACATTTTGAGTCCATGGCATCAGCGCCACGATCAGCAATAAAAAGAAGCTCCATTTCATCACGCGGATCATCGCACGACGCGTTCGTTTCGACTCTACGTGTTTCAAAGCCGAAAACTGATTCCAATTGTATTGGTCGCCAATTTTTGTTTTAGATATATTCAACATGATTACTTACGAATTTCAATGATTTGACCTTGGTTCATTCGGATTTCTTGGTCGATAAATTGACTTAAACTCAAGGATTCCGAACTTGTCATAATAAGTGTCCAGGGATGTTGCTTATCGGTTAAAAACGATACGATTTCCAGGCGATCTTTCTCAGCAAATACTGAAAAGCTGTTTTCTAAGAGGAGTAAACGCGGCTTATCGGCGATCGCTCTTGCCAACACTATTCGAGCAATTGTACTCTTCGAAAACTGGCGTCCTTGTGGAATAATTGGTGTATCATATCCTAATGGTAATTGATTGATCAACGATTTTAAACCGAGTGATTCGACAGCCCAACGCACATTATCAAACGTTGCTCTTTCTCTTCCCAGAGTGATATTTTCTATCAATGTCCCTTCGAACAATGTTTCATCACGAAAATGCCCCCCGATACGTGAACGAAGCAACTCCGATTGGTAATTCTGCAAGGGCACATCATCGATTGAAACGGTTCCTTGAACGGGTAAGTATAAGCCTCCAATGAGACTTAACAACGTGGATTTCCCGCTGTCATTTTCACCAGAAATCAGAACACTATCTCCCGCCTTGATTTCAAAATCTGCATCGCGAATCACCATCCTCGTTTCCTCTGGATAATGAAACGCCACATTTGAAATGCGCACACTCATCCCTTCTGTTTCACCGTTGACGTCAATACCAGCGGCTTCATCCAATTCGAGATCTGTTACTTGCGCAATTTTCTCTAATGAAGTGAGTACGTCGTAAATGGTTTCAAAACTCATGATCATTTTCTCAACAGCATTGATTACAAGAAGGATAATAATTTCCGCTGCAACAAATTGTCCGATATTCATTTGTTGTTCTATCACCAGTAATCCTCCCATCAACAGTAAGCCCAGAGCAACGACAGCTTTAAAGGCAACCATCAAACCATATTGTTGCAACAGCACCTTGAAATGAGATTCTCTTGCTTTCAAATAGCCGCCTGTTTTTTCGTTGACATTTTCCAATGGTAGATTGGTTGTCCCAGCCATTTTAAAGGTGTAATTTGCTTTCGCTACTTCCTGAAGGGTGTGTGCAATTTCGTATTTGCGTTTCGATTCATCGAGACTCGTTTCCAAACCTCTTTTCGCCGTCATTCGAACAATCAGCAGTACAATTCCGATGAGGAAAAGGCTAAAAAGAATGAAGAAGGGATGATAAAGAGACAGTAATATTAACCCGAAAAGCACTTGAATAGAGGCTGACGAAAAGTCAATTAAAATTTTCGGCAACGCTTTTTGAACGGAAACGATATCAAAGAAACGATTCATCAATTCCGGCGCATATTTTTTGTAGAGTTGCTCTAGACGAATCCGTGGCATTCGATACACAAATTCGAAGGCCGCTCTGGCAAATATCTTCTGCTGAAGATTCTCCGTAATCCGTATCTGTTGGATTTGTAAGACTCCGCCAATAACGATACCAGCTACGACAAAAATGATAAGAACAATCCACGAAGTACTAACAGCTCCACCTTGGATCAGGTTGATAATCGCTTGAATTCCAATCGGTAAAGAAAGGTTGATGAGTCCGATAAAAATGGCATATCCATAAATATTTCGAATCTCTAGTTTGTCCGGCTTTAACAGCATCCAAAATCGCTGTACTGCCGTAATTTTCTTGGTTTTCATGTTAAAAATAAAAGAGTGAATACTCGTTCCTCTGGGGGCAATGATTAGAGAGAGAAACGGTTCTCTGGAGGGGGAACGGTCAAATCAAAATCAATCCATCTGAAGGATCTTTGGACCATATAAAATGCCATGATTGCCTCTTGTTTAGGAACAAAAGTGGCGGCACCTTCCGCAAATAGTTGAACAGAACAATCCAGATCATTGTCCAAATCATCTGGGGAAGTATCCACACATTCCAGACTTGTAGTATCTTCCAAATCGATGGAAAAATCATATGACTTTTGCGCAAACAAAACCAAAAATGCCGTGATAAGCACCAAAACAAACGCTATGTTTTTTCGTAGTTTCATTTTTTCAAAATCCGTTCTGCCAATTGCGTGTAAAAGGTAGTGATCGCATCTTCTCCTCCGACGACGTCCGTTAATCTCGGAAGATGTTCTGCAAAAAAACGCTGGTGATGGGCACCCTCAATGATCGTAGAAACCAGCATGTGCGGGTACTTGTATTTCGGATCGATTTCCAAAATTATGGCCGCCACAAACTGCACGACTTCCTTATAACTCATAAAAAAACCGTCTTTGTTATCTTCCTCTACTTTCTTGTTCAAATACACTTTCGACGATTCGGCGATGACCAACGCCTGAAGTTTCACCTCATTTACCTGCATAAAATCAGAGTCTTCGGTAACTACCGACGTAAGGACTTCAATACAATTTTTCAGGCGAATCTTAGGATTTTCAATGTTGAGTGTTGTCAGTAGCATTCGGTATTCCATCCAACTCCAATACCACATGATCAAATAGGCGAGTAGGTTGTGTTTGCTTTCAAAATAACGATAAATTGAAGCTTCTGTGGATTGAATTTCCACCGCTAATTTTTTAAAGGTAAAATCGTCAAATCCTTTTTCTTCAATTAAATCTACGGACGCTCGAATAATGCGATTTCCAAGATCACTTGACAAAGGGTCTTTGAGAAAAACTTTCTCGTTAATTCGAAATGCTATTTTGCTTTTAAAATAATCCATCTGCTAAATTTCGCTTACAAATATAATAGTATTACTATCAAACTATAATACTTTAACTTCCACTTAACGATTTCTTATTTTCCGTTACTTTTACCAAAAAAATAATTATGGACAAGCACAGATGTGGTTGGTGTGTTGGCGACCCCCT
>JBNKGN010000067.1:0-12313 GCA_050289845.1 Crocinitomicaceae bacterium
CCGAACGGATTTCCTTCTACGCAAATTTGAGTGATGCTCGAAAAATAGAATTTGAGCACCGGATTCATATTTTTTTGTTGAATGTGAAAATCGTAGGTATTGATACCGAAATCACCCATGAAGACCGAATGCTTGTGGCAGCTGGCGCTATTATTCCCATTTTTGGTTTTGAATCATGGCATTACGCCAACCTGGAGGAAGTCCAAATATATCCTGATAAATTTCAGATTCCTAAATCCAACAAAATGGCAACGGGTCTTGTCGGTTGGGGAGCCATGGAAGGGAAGATGCTTTTATCACGAAAAGCGCTTCAACACGGGTTTTACGATCCAAATGATCAAAAAAATGTGGCCATCCACGAGTTTATTCACATTCTGGACAAACAGGATGGAAAAATGGACGGCATAATGGCATCAGTCATGCAAGATGTTGATATCATGCCCTGGCTTTCTGTAGTACACCAAAAAATGTCCGAAATAGGGGAGTCGAATTCATCCATTCGCGAATATGGTGCAGCAAACAAGGCTGAATTTTTAGCTGTTGTTAGCGAGTTCTTTTTTGAGCGTCCTGATAAAATGCGTGAAGAACATCCAGCATTGTACAATGCGTTGAATCGTTTTTTCAATCCAGTTTCTGCTCAGAAGACACCGCAAAATAGATATAAGCGTCGACGTAGAAAATGGTGATCTACAAAGGATTACTGTATGATTTGCGCACAAATGCGTTCTGCTTGCAACAATTACGCATAAAATTAGGTACTTGTACGTATTGACAATGCGAGAAGTTTATCGGTTATTTGTTACGAAAACAAACTTCTAAATTAACGCACTATGACACAGATCAAACAAATTAACGCCGCGGGAACACCCTTCACGTTTCCGGCAGGAAGTAACTTGGAATATCCGCTAGCACCAGTAATTACAGCACATCGCACCTCTCCTGACGGACCTGAAATTTACATCCGTGTGGTGGTTTTCATCGATGCTTCTTTTCAGGGAGAACCAACCATTGGTAACTGGTCGTTGAACACAGAAAATAACACACTGAGTGGTTTTGTGGATTACGACGCACCCAGTCCAAGAGTGACACCTCCGCTTACCTACAATTCATGGTTGGTTGAAACTACATATGATGATTCAGGCATGGCAGTAGATGATGTCGAACTTTTCCTTCGCGACACGGACCCTAAAACTTCTCGAGGAACTGTGACTACGGTTCAGCACAGTTTTCATTGAAAAATCCACGTATGATTCGTAGTTGGTTGCTAATTCTTGTTTTTTTTCTTGCGCAAAACGTCTCAGGACAGGTTAGTCGATTGCTGAAAGAAAAGATCAAGTTTCACGTTTCAAACATAGCACCGAAGGCACGAGAGAACGTTAATTTCCGAAAGGCCTACGACTTTTATTTGGAAGAAGACTACGATTCAACAATTGTTTATTCACGACGGTATTTACAACAAAAAGACAAATCACGCTCTTTGGCGTCGTTTTGTCTTTTTTTTCTTGGTAACAGTTTCGTTAACAAAGGGCTGTACAAAGAGGCGGCGGCAGAGTTTTCAAAAATACCAAGATCCTTTCCGATGTATCCCTCCATCACTTTTCAGCAGGCGAACCTGTACTTGATCGATGGTGCGTACAAGAAGGCATTGAAATTATTTCTAGAGTTGCGCGAGGACGAACAATTTCAGAAATTTGCGCTGAGCGAAAGCAAAATCGAACACAATATCGGCATTTGCTACTTACATCTCGAAAATTATGATGCTTCTGAAATACATTTGATCAAGGCACTTGAGCTACAACTCAGTGAAAAAGATACGACTTTGATTGTGGGAACGTACATGGATATCGCAAATTTGTACTATACACAATTCAGAGACGATGAAGCCATTCCGTATTTCCAAAAAGCCTATGATTTGTCCTTGAAAACCAAGGATTACGTTTTACGTCAGAGTTCTGCACTGAACATGGCGGTAGTAGAAGAAAACCGCAAAGATTTTGAAAAAAGCACTGCATATCGAAAGGAATACGACCGCTGGAAGGACTCCGTAAACGATCAGCAAAAGGTTTGGGAAATTGCACAAGTCGAAAAACGCTACATCGCGCAAGAAAAACAACGGGAAATCCATCTGCTAGAAATTGAAAATCGCATTAAGTCCAAAGAAAGGAATGTAATCCTCCTTGGTGCAGGTTTGCTCTTAATTGTTTTGGTTTTACTTATTTATTTCTACCGTCAGAAAATCAAAACGAACCACTTGATCTTAACTCAAAAGGAGAATTTGGATCAGCTGAACGCGTTTAAAAATCGCTTGTTTTCTATAGTGAGCCATGATTTACGTTCGTCTGTTCACGGTTTACGCGTAAGTGCGGAAAAATTGCGTTTAAAAACCTCCGAACATCAGGACGCAGAACTTAGAGCATTAATTGCCGCACAAGGCGCTATTGCCAATAGTACGTTTGGATTGCTCGATAACTTATTGAACTGGGCCTTACTCCAATCCGATCAAATTTACTTCCATTCAGAACGCGTTGCCCTTGCCAAAATTATCGACCAGGTGACCATCAACTTCCAACCGTTAATGGATCAAAAAGAGATTTCCTTAGCGATCGAGATCCCTGCTGGAACAAAAGTCATGGCGGATGTTGATTCCTTAAAAATTGTGCTGCGAAACGTGTTGGACAACGCAATTAAATTCTCTCCTTCTGGAGCTGGTTTGACAATTTGGGCTAATTTAGACGAAGAGCACTGCCATCTATTTATCAAAGATGAAGGTCCAGGCATGAACAAAGAACAGTTGGCTATGGTAAAAGAACAGAGCGCAAAGGTTTCCAAGGAAAATGAATCCAAAGAAATCGGCACTGGTTTAGGCGTCCGCTTGTGTCAATCATTCATGCAGAAAAATGGGGGAACCTTTAATATCGCGAGTAAAGAAGGGCAAGGCACAACAATTGAATTGATTCTGAAAACCCAATAAACCATGAGTAACGTTCGCGTGCTAATTATTGAAGATCGAAAAGAGGAAAGTGATTTATTGATCGCGCTCCTGGAGGAAAATCAATACGAAATCAGCGGCATTGCGCGAACACACTCGGATGCCGTAAAATTGATGCGGTCTGTCGATTTTGACATTGCCATTATTGATGTTTATCTCGGGGAGCATCCCGAAGGAATTGCTTTCGCCGAAACGTTAAATGCGCAACCCGATCTCTCCAAACCATTTGTTTTTCTTACCTCTTCAAAAGATCGCTCGGTATTCGATCGCGCCAAATTAACGAAGCCTTTTGCATTTTTGATGAAACCCTTCAATTCTTTGGAAGTGCTCTATGCTTTGGAAATGGCGTTCGAAAAATATTACGACCAGGAAGATGCTTTTTCCGAATCTGAAAGTGATACCTTGTTGGCTTCCGATCATCTCTTTATAAAAAAGAAAGGGGCGCTGAAGAAAGTGATGCTTTCGACGATACTCTATGTGGAAGTAGAAGATCGCTATTGTACGCTTCATTGTGAAGAGGAGAAATTTGTGGTTCTTATGGCATTGTCCCGATTAGAAAATATGCTTACCCCCCATGGTTTTGTTCGTACGCATCGAAAATTTCTAGCACAACGTAAAAAAATCACTCAGATCATCCTTGGCGAAGACACGATCCTCCTGGAAGGAGGGCATTCCATTCCGATAAGCGACAATTACAAAGAATTAACCAAGGACTTAAATATTCTGTAAGCACGAATTTTCGCGTCTGCCTTTAACGGTTTCACGTCATTTATTTCCCGTTTCCTGACATTGCCTTAATTGTCATCAAGGTTCCATTGTAAATTCATTCCACAAGCGAAATGCATCAAGTTTTAATACTGATGCCAACGCGATGGAGATTGCAACCATTCAAACGAGGCGGATCCTGAAAAGCCTTACGAGTAAGGAAACCTATAAAACATTATTTACTATGTCAAACGCAACACCAATCATGGGGGCTTATTTAGTCAAAGGAACAATCGGAAACGTGGGAATGCCTGGAGCACCAATCGTTCACTTCGCACTTGTTGTCGTACCATCTACAAACTCTGTTTCAGGTGAAGTACATGTATCGCAAGCGGTAGAGGGAGGAAACTATTCTGGACACGTAACTGGAAAAATTCACGCAACAGGTTTTGGAGACCTAACCCAAGTTGTCTCGCTTACAGGAGGAATTAGTATGGACGGACCAGTCATCGGTGTGTTCCCTTTCAACGCAAACATGGCAATTGATAATTCATGGAACGGAAAAGGAGGATTCTCTTACTTGAACGTACATATTGAAGACGTACCGGTAACTTCGGTGAAATAAGTCTCCATCTTAATAATAGCTTTGGTTACTACTACTTTTTAAATAACCCTAAACGCTAGTTCACAGAAAAGTCATTCTCCGGAATGGCTTTTTTTATTAACGGATAGCACGTTGAATGCACGAAAGAAAAATGGCGTTTCCTCTTGGATGGGTAGGGTTCAAAACGTATGTAGCAAAAGTACTTTCTTGCTAAAACGGATCGTTTTGTCTTAAATCGGAAGTGCTTCAGCGCAAAATCGCTAGAAGAAGTTCGGTTGGATCTATTTAATTCACGGTGAATTACGTAAGAAGTTTTAACTTCGCGCCAAATATGAGCATGGATACTTTTGAGCAGTTTGGATTAAAAAAAGCATTGAACAACGCAATTGCTGATTTGGGTTTTGTACGTCCAACACCCATTCAACAGGCGTCTTTTTCGGTCATTCTCTCAGGGAAAGATTTGCTAGGGATCGCACAAACGGGAACAGGGAAGACCCTTGCTTTTACCTTGCCAATCCTGGAGGAACTTACCTTCTCCAAACAAATGCATCCACGAATCCTCATTATGGTGCCAACGCGCGAACTTGTTTTGCAGGTGGTTGCCGACATTGACAACTTGACGAAATACATGAGTTGTCGCACTGTGGGAATTTACGGGGGTGTCAATCCTAAATCTCAGGTTGCTGCGCTTTCTGAAGGAGCAGATATTATTGTTGCCACACCAGGACGCTTGTATGATCTCGTTTTAAATCAAGCAATTTCGCTAAAAGGAGTTAAGAAATTTGTCATTGACGAAGTGGATGTGATGATGGACCTCGGATTCTTTCATCAATTGACACGAATCATGGAGCTTTTGCCAACGAAACGCCAAAGTATTTTGTTTTCTGCGACCATGACGGAGCATGTAAGTGAGCTGATTGACAGTTTCTTTGTTGCACCCACCAAAGTTTCGATTGCCATCAGCGGAACTCCACTTGAGAATATTAGTCAAACGTGCTATACCGTAGCGAATTTCTACACAAAAGTAAATTTGTTGAAGCATTTGATGGCAGACAGAAATACGTTTCGAAAAGTTCTGGTTTTTACATCGAGTAAACGAATTGCCGACCGTGTATTCGCTGCTATGGAGGAAGATTATGGTCACGAAACCTGCGTAATTCACTCCAACAAATCGCAAAATTATCGGATTCGCTCCATCGAAGAATTTGACGAAGGCATCAATCGCATTTTGATCGCAACAGACGTTATGACGCGTGGATTGGACCTTGATCGCATTTCGCATGTTATTAATTTTGACACGCCGGCTTTCCCTGAAAATTACATGCATCGAATTGGAAGAACTGGTCGAGCAGAAGAAGAAGGTGCCACTATTTTGTTTTCAACGGAGAAAGAATTGCCTTTTAAAGAAGCAATCGAGGACTTAATGAATTATCAGATTCCAGAATTGCCTTTCCCTAATAACGTTGCTATTTCCAAGGAATTACTACCTGAAGAACGCCCCGATGATTCCATTGACAAGAACATTAACCGTAACTCGAAACTAAAAGAAGGGGCAAGCGGGTTCCATGAAAAGAAGGATAAAAATAAAAAGGTAAACGAAGGAGGGAGCTACAAACGCAAACTGGCCAAGAAATACAAAAAAGCGCAGACACGTGGAGACAAAACCTATCACAAGCGTAAAAAGCGCGGCTAGTCATGGATGCAATTCGCAAAAACACCAAAGAGCGACCAATCGTTCCCATCGAAATGCGTCCGGAAGCACACTTATCGGAGGAATTGTTTCAAAATGAAGTACTACGTCCTATAGTAAAAATGCAGCATGACTTGATGCTTGCTGTCTTTCAGTTGCATATTTCAAGATTCGAAAAGGATTGGGAGGCGGTATCCATTCAAAAGAAAAAAGCAGTGGTTCGAAATCAATTGCTGAAGAACGCTATTTTGAAAAATATTGTTGTAGGAATGACCATTGGGCAATTTACCCCTGAGGAGATGACCAGGTATTCCGAAAATCCTAAGAACTACGACAAACGCATTGTTCAAATGGTCACAGAACGTCTGCTTTCCACGCTATAAAATTCTCCAAACAACTCCAACGGAATTTCGTTGTACTACGCTTCAATAACGCTACCAGAATCTTTAGGCAATTTGCAGAGCGCTACTTTCCACATCATTTTTTTGACGATCGCGCAATTTTCCAGGTGTACTCCCTGATATTTTAACATAAAAAAAATCCCAGCAATTACCTGCCAGGATTTTCTATTAATGTAGTATGTCTTCTTACCAAATATTCGCCACTTTTCCATTTGGATTGCGCATCGGGTCGCCTTCTTTTAATCCAAAAGCCTCGAAAAACTCTGGACAATTCATTAGCGGTCCGTTCACGCGATACATTCCCGGAGAATGTGGATCCGTAGCGATACGTTTCTTCAATTCTTCATCGGTGAAATTCATTTTCCACAACTGAGCATAGGCAATGAAAAATCTTTGAGCTGGAGTGAAACCGTTTACAGTGATTCCAGATTTAAATTCATTCGTTCTGCTGTACGCATAATACGCCAAGGTCAATCCGCCCAAATCGGCAATGTTTTCACCCATGGTTAATTGCGCGTTGACACAATGTCCGTCAATAGGGCAGAAGCCTTCAAAAGTATTTCCTAAAATTGCTGTGCGTTCTTCAAACAAGGTCCTATCCGATTCAGTCCACCAATTTTTAAAATTCCCATCAGCATCAAAGCGAGAACCGTTGTCGTCGAAACCGTGTGTGAACTCATGCCCAATCACCATTCCAATGCGACCATAATTTACGGCATCTTCAAAATCTGCGCTAAAGAATGGCGGTTGCATAATTCCTGCAGGAAAAGCAATCTCATTCAGCAAAGGATGATAATATGCGTTTACCATGTGTGCAGGCATTCCCCATTCGTCTTTGTTGACAGGCTGTTTCAATTTTGCCAAATTTTCACGGAAACTATACGCTTCGGCTTTGTTGATATTTCCAATGTAGTCTTCTGGACTAAACTTTAGCGCACTGAAATCGGTCCATTTTTCAGGAAAGCCCAATTTTCTTCCAATGGAATTGAGTTTCTTTAATGCTTGTTCTTTCGTTTCATCTGACATCCAATCCAAATTGGAAATACGCTCTTGAAAAACAGCTAATAAATTATCTACGAGTTCATTGATCGATTCTTGAGCCGCCATGGAGTAGTGTTTCTCGACAAACGCTTTCCCCAATAATTCACCGAATTCCATATTCGTAATTTCACGAATTGCGCGTTCATTAATAGGTTTCATTTCCGTTGTTCCACTCAACGTCTTTCCATAAAAATCAAAGGCACGATCCACAAATTTTTGATCAAGATGCGGTACATAATGATTCAGTGTTTTCCAATAGAGATAATAGCGCCAATCCTCCAAGTCTGCCGCTTCCATTAAGTTTGAAACCGTTTGAGCATACTGTACCTGACCGATATTGATCGTATCAAACTTGCTGAGATCCAAGCCATCCAAATAGTTCGCGAAATTAAACTCTCCCAAAGTCGTTTTTCCTTCAGTAAGTGACATTTTGTGGTAGCGATTTTCTGGGTCGCGCATCTCCGCTGGTTTGAGCATCCCTTCTGCCATTTTGTATTCGAACTTTAGGATAT
Source organism: Crocinitomicaceae bacterium (assembly GCA_050289845.1). Classification (GTDB taxonomy): domain Bacteria; phylum Bacteroidota; class Bacteroidia; order Flavobacteriales_D; family Crocinitomicaceae; genus UBA4466. The sequence continues at coordinate 7,943 of JBNKGN010000067.1, forward strand.
GCAAAGCCATTTTGTCGGCAGTTTTTGCCTCTTTGCCCGCCATTTGAAGGATGTCGGAAATGTACACCTGATACGCCTTGCGAATCTCTTCATTTTCTGGCGCGGTGTAATAATCACGATTGGGAAGTGTTAATCCACCTTGACTGAAGCTCACGATGTGTTTTTCTACATCTTTTATATCCTGTCCGACACCGAATCGAAACAAGGATCCTATCCCCATTTGATGTTGAAAAGCGATGATACCAGGAATTTGATCTTTCGCTTGAATGGACTCGATTTTTTTTAAGTAGGGAAGAATAGGCGTAATTCCAACAGCATTTCGTTGCTCCATGTTGGTATAAGACGCGTAATAATCACCGATTAATTTCGTACCATCTTTTGGCGTACCAAAGTCTTTGGCGTGCTCGAGAATAGCCGTCAATTTTCGCATATTGGATTGATCCAATTCGTTGAAGCTTCCCCAACGCGATTCAGATGGAGGAACAGGATTGTTTTTGACCCAAGTGCCATTTGCGTACATGAAGAAATCTTCACTTGGCTTCACATTCAAATCCATGTAATCCAAGGAAATCGAATTGCCATAAATAATTTCTTGTACTTCAACTGTCTCTACAGGTGTATCGGTTTCTTTAACTGATTTACAAGCAAAAAGAATTCCAATAGCAAAAAATGGGATGACTATTTTTTTCATAATTTGTGGGATTATCTAGCAGCCAATATCATCTCAACATGCGGAATACCATCTTCAAGATATTCGTTCCCAGTTGACTTAAAATTGTGCTTTGAATAATAGTTTTCAAGATGTTTTTGAGCAGAAATTCGAATGGGAGCACCACCAAATTCCAATGAACAAAAATCGATACAGCGTTCCATCAAATCGTGTCCAATACCATTTCCACGGATATCTTCATCGATCACCACACGACCAATTGCGGCATCTTCGTAGGACAATCCAGGAGGCAAGATTCGCGCTGTTGCTACAACATCTCCCTTACCATTACGACAAAGTAGGTGATAGCATTTTTTGTCTTTCCCGTCCAAATCCAAATATGCGCAATTTTGCTCTACCACGAATGCTTCCAATCGCAACGCAATGATATCGTGAAACTCGTTCAACGTCAGCTCGGGGTAATGTTTTATCTGCCATTCTAAGTGCATATATTCTTCTATTTAAGTTTGTATTACGCCTACATTGTAGGGTTTTTCTGCTTTTTTATGGTTCGCCATTTCGATTCCCATGGAAATCACTTTGCGCGTTTCCGCTGGATCAATAATTGCATCAATCCACAAGCGACTCGCTGCATAATACGGTGAAATCTGAGAGTCGTAACGATCCTTTATTTGATTGTATAGTTCTTTTTCGCGTTCTGGAGTGATTTCTTCGCCTCGTGCTTTTAACGAAGCTACTTCTATCTGTAATAACACCTTAGCAGCAGAAGCCCCACCCATTACCGCTATTTCAGCAGTTGGCCAGCCAACAATCAAACGTGGATCGTAGGCTTTTCCACACATCGCGTAGTTACCAGCTCCATAGGAATTCCCCATTACCACGGTAAATTTCGGAACGACAGAGTTTGCCATGGCATTTACCATTTTTGCACCGTCTTTAATAATTCCTGCGTGTTCGCTTTTTGAACCCACCATAAATCCAGTAACATCTTGCAAAAACACCAATGGGATGTTTTTTTGATTGCAATTCATAATGAAACGTGCTGCTTTGTCCGCAGAATCGGAATAAATAACACCGCCGAATTGCATTTCACCTTTGGCATTCTTCACGATTTCACGCTGATTTGCGACAATCCCAACGCTCCAACCATCAATTCGTGCATACGCACAGACAATTGATTTACCGTAATTGGCTTTGTATTCCGTCATTTCCGAATTGTCCACAACACATTTGATAATGTCTTTGACGTTGTATGGCTTCGAGCGATCTGCTGGAAGGATTCCATAGATATTGTGCACATCTTCGAGTGGCGGTAAGGATTCTTTACGATCGAAACCTGCCGTTTCAAAACTGCCAATTTTATCCATCAAATCACGAATTGTCGCCAAACAATCCTGATCGTTTTCTGTGTTATAGTCACAAACCCCACTAATTTCCGTATGCGTCGTCGCGCCTCCAAGGGTTTCGTTATCGATCGTTTCGCCAATTGCTGCTTTCACCAAATACGAACCTGCAAGGAAGATAGTTCCTGTCTTATTGACGATCAGTGATTCATCTGACATAATCGGAAGATAGGCACCACCAGCCACACAACTTCCCATAACTGCCGCAATCTGTACAATTCCCATAGAACTCATCACCGCATTGTTTCTGAAAATGCGTCCGAAATGTTCTTTATCAGGGAAAATCTCATCCTGCATGGGAAGGTAAACTCCTGCCGAATCGACCAAATAGATAATTGGCAATCGGTTTTCCATGGCAATTTCCTGAGCGCGAAGGTTTTTCTTTCCTGTGATCGGGAACCACGCTCCCGCCTTCACTGTGGCATCATTGGCAACTACAATACATTGCTTTCCTGAAACATACCCAATAACGATCACAACGCCACCTGCGGGACAGCCTCCGTGCTCTTTGTACATATCATATCCAGCAAAGGCTCCCATCTCAATACGTTCGGTATTCGGATCCAGGAGCAGATCGATACGCTCACGCGCAGTCAACTTGCCTTTTTCGTGTAATTTTTCGATGCGTTTTTTACCACCACCTTCCATGATTTTGTCCATTTCACGGCGCATTGCGGAAATTTTCAATCGCATGGAATCATCGTTCTTATTGAATTCGAGTTCTTTCTTAGAAACTGCCATAAAAATTGTAGAATTTAAGCGAGCATAAATGTAGCAAATCAGAACAGTTTGACCTAGAAAAAAGCATGCTTCCTTTCGATGAACTTCTTTTTTTTGACAATCGAATGTTTGCAAGTTCGCCTTGTCAATTCGCCCTCATGACGTACATTTGCATTGTGATAGATTCGTTTAAATATAAAGGAATGCGCCGAAAACTAATCGATGAGTTGGGCGCAAAAGGGATTAAGGATCAACGGATTCTCAATGCTTTCGACGCGGTGCCTCGTCATTTTTTTCTCGACAATGCCTTTGCAGAACAGGCGTATTCGAACATGGCGTTCCAAATTGGTTCTGGACAAACGATCAGTCATCCTTACACGGTTGCATTTCAAACGGAGCTCTTGGATATCAAAAAAGGGGACAAGATTCTCGAAATCGGTTCTGGTTCTGGCTTTCAAACGAGTATCCTCTGCGAAATGGGGGCAAAAGTTTTTAGTATTGAACGCCACAAAGAACTGCATTTGAAAGCAAAAAACATTTTGCGTCACCTAAATTACAACGCTCGATTGTCATTCGGAGATGGTTATAAAGGCTTACCGACATTTGCACCGTTTGATAAAATTATAATCACCTGTGGCGCACCCGACATCCCACAAGCGCTCGTAGATCAGCTTAAAATAGGAGGAGTGATGATTATTCCGATAGGAGAGGGCGCCGAGCAACAAATGAAACGAATTACCAAAATTTCAGAAACGGAATTAACGGAAGAAGACTTCGGCGTATTTAAATTCGTTCCAATGTTGGAGAACAAGGTTAATTAATCCAAATCGCTATGGAATCAATCGCTATACAATCGAATGAACAGCGAAGTTTCCAACTACTTACAGGACTTAGAATCGTTGCTATTATAAGCATAGGACGACTTGTTTTTGAGTTGTTTCGTTATTCACTGCTCCGTAAAATTGTCAATGGCGTACCGATTTCAGGCACACAATTTCGTCTGGTTGAGCGGATCGAATTCTATTCCTGGATTTTACAAATTCTCGTGCTGGCAATTTGCACCGTCTTTTTTATTCGTTGGATGTATGTTGCGTATCAGAATCTACTACAATTCCCCATTGTTACTTCAAAAATTCCCTTGGTGATGAGCATTGTTGGCTGGCTGATTCCCGTAATTAATCTCTGGTTTCCGTATCAAATCATGGCGCAAATTGTGCGTAATTACGAGCGAATTCTCATCAAGGAAAAGTTCTTACGATTAAGTCCACAAAGGCATTCTACAACAGGATGGTGGTGGATTACATGGGTACTCGCATCGATCCTTCATTTTTTTTCGCTTTCGATTCCGTTGGAAGAATCCATTACAGGGGTTATGTTGATGGTGATTTCCTTGCTTTTTTATTCGATTATGGCCTTTTTAGGCATTCGAATGCTAATCGATCTACGGATGATGGAACAAGGGATTTCGGAAATTAAAAACGTGGCTTTTTATCGCGATACCGACGAAGATCTTCTCGACAACCTATAAAAAAAGTCTGAACAATAAATGCCCAGACTTTTTCGAATTGTAATCCGTAT
>JBNKGN010000068.1:0-12251 GCA_050289845.1 Crocinitomicaceae bacterium
AAAGGAGATGCTCACTATTGGTCTCTTCGGGATTTTGGGAGGTTTGGGAACCATTATCGTTTTGGAGGTCGATCGCCTCATGGTTAGTAATATGCTTGGTTTGAGTGCCAATGGAATTTATACCGTTGCGTTTTTCTTCGGCGTGTTTGTGAGTACCCCTGCACGCGGATTGCGACGCATTGCTCAAGTGGTAATTGCCGATTCCTGGCAGAATAATGATTTGGACAATGTGGCGAAAATTTACCGCAAAAGTTGCAACAATCAACTCCTCATTGCGGGCTACCTTTTCTTGTGCATCTGGTTCGGAATTGATTACGTCTTCACATTCATGCAACCTGAATACGCCGCTGGGAAATACGTTATTTTATTTATCGGATTGGCACAAGTTGTTGATATGGGAACAGGTGTGAATGCCGAAATCATCCTAACTTCTAAATACTACCGTTACAACAGTTATTTTATTGGTGGATTGATTGGACTCGTTTTCATTCTGAATTATGTTTTTATTCCGATTTGGGGCATTGCCGGAGCCGCCTTGGCTACCCTATTAGCAATGTTTCTTATCAATTTAATGCGCTTCATTTTTATTTATCGGAAATTTGGTTTCAATCCCTACACCAGTAAAAACGTGCAGAATCTAGTCATATTTGGAATCATCTTTTTAGTATTGGGGTTCCTCCCTATCTTTGAAAATGCATTTCTTGGACTGTTTGTCTCAGGATCGATCATTACCCTTCTTTATTGGGTTCCAGCGTACTTCTTGCATATTTCCGAAGATATAAATGGCGGTGTTGACAACATTTTACGTAGATTGAAATTAAAGTGATTTTGAACCATTTGGCACATTCGTTGTACGGAAGATCAAACATCTCAGTACATGAAATTACTAATTGCTGCTTTTGCGTTGCTCATACTCCATACTGCGTATAGCGGAATCGAAGAGAAACGAGGACTTCCGACATTTGTAAAGACCGATTCTGTATTCGCGGACACACTTACTTCAAACGAAGCGATTTTTTATTTTCAATTGGAAAATCTAGACCCCAAAGCGGCCTTGGGAATGGTGCAATTTAGCATTGATGGCGTTTCGTTTTCGAAGGTTTTGAATGAAGGGAAATTCGATGTAAAAACAACACCTGGTAAGCATATTTTCGTCATTTACATTAACGAAAATTACTTTGAAATCTATTCCGATTCACTCGAAATACAAGCACAAATGATCGATACTTACAACGTGCAAGCCGAATTTGCATCGATTGAAATTATGGTTGACAAACCCGTCATTTATTTGTACCCCGAGACAGAAACGGCATTTAGCGTATCTGTGAATCCCGTTGGAAAATTTACATTCACGTATCCTGAGTACGACTCGAATTGGTCAGGAATAGCGCAACCCGATGGAAAGATTGAAATCAACGGCGCAAAATATCCCTATCTTTTCTGGGAAGCAAAACAAACTGTTCGCCCAATTGATCCTTCTACAACCGCAGGGTATGTGATTGCATCTTCGGAAGCCGTGGATTTCCTCAATACACAACTTGATTACATCGGATTTACCTCTGAAGAAAAAGCCGATTTCATTACGTTTTGGGGTCCCCGAATGATACAACACCCCAACATATTTGTGACTTTTCATCAAAACGAGACCTGCGATCAATTCGCTCAATTAGCGATTACGCCCACCCCTGATCATGTGGAACGCTGTTATATTTCATGGGCGCCTTGTGAAAACACTTTCATTCCTGCATCTCAAGAATTGACTCCCATGCAACGCGACGGATTTACCGTTATTGAATGGGGCGGACAACAAACAGAACTCATCAATCATAAAATCAATTTATAATGAAACGACTTATTTTTCTATTCGCAATTGCCGCAATTTATAGCTTTCAGGCAACGGCTTCCTCCACGTACAAGGTTATTTCCAATCTCTATAAAACAGGTAGTGATTTAGATAGCACGCTTAATGAAGGTGAGGCCGTCTTTGAATTTCGTTTTCGAGGATTAAATCCGACGGATTCTGCCGCAATGATTGATTATAGTATTGATGGATTCGTTGGAGAAACACAATTGCAAAATGGCGTACTTCGCTTCGTGACAACAGGAGGCCCTCATATCTTCCAGTTTTATGTGAACTCCGATTACGAAGAAGTAATTTCGGACACTTTGTACATTGCTTCTGGCTATGTAGATTATTACAACGTTACTCCCTTTCGAAGAATGCGTCCTGAAATCATCACCTTTAAGCCTGTCATTTATTTGTATCCTGAAGCAACTTTAAAGGCAACGATCCAATTAGACATCAGTGGCCGTGATCCCTTTTATTACCCGGCTTACGACCAAGAATGGCAGGTCACTGCGCAACCCGATGGATCATTGACGCAGAACGGTGAAACATTCCGTTATTTATTCTGGGAAGCTACGCAAGAAGATCATCTTTCCACCATTTCGTGCGATAAAGGTTTCATTGTGAAGGGATCGGACGCCGTGAAATTTCTAGACGCCCAGTTGGATGCCGTTGGATTCACCTCTATTGAAAAAGCGGATTTTATCACTTTTTGGGGACCCCAAATTGCCGCTATGGATCAAAGTTATGTTCGATTCGAATGGAACGAAACGTGTGACAAATTTGCAAAATTGAACGTTACTCCTGCACCCGATCATTTGTTTCGATATTATATTTTCATCGCTCCTGCGCCTGAGGGATCCGTCGTTGAAGAGCAACAGCTACCTAAAATTGATCGCTCTGGATTTACCGTTATCGAATGGGGAGGTCAATTGTCCACCATTAATTTAAACAAAGCATTATGATTACCTTACTCGCTGCACTTACTTTACTTACTACGCCACAACAAATCGAGTTTGAATCTCCCTATATCGATCCCGACAGCGTACGCATCGATTCTACAATGGATCTCAATTCTGTAGAAGTCAATTTCACGTTTTACAGCAATCAATTCGACGAACTCACGTCAATCGCCTACAGTTTTGATGGAATTGAGGGGACTTTTACTCCGGTAAAAAATAATTTCCTCACATTAGAAACGACTCCTGGCACACATCAACTGCAGAGTTACTTCAATGAAAACCACTATGAAAATTACGATATGGTTCATGTGGAAGGTCAACGACGCTACTTCTTCTCGGTACACTTCACTTCTTCAGAGATGATGATTCTCACCGAAAAACCCGTTATTTATTTGTATCCCGAGCAAACGACACAGGTTGAAGTCGTTCTCGCACCAAAAGGAGACTTATCTTTCACTTACCCGGCATACAACGAGGGCTGGAACGTAAAAGCGCATCCAAACGGTAAACTATTGGTGGACGGCAACGAACACCGTTATCTCTTTTGGGAATCGACAGCGCGTTACACCGAATCACAGGTCAAAGAGAATGAAGGATTTGTAATTTCGGGGAGTGATGTCACTGCATTTCTGGAAGAAAAATTGACAATCGCGGGATTGAATAGCGAGGAGCAAACGGATTTTATCACCTACTGGGCACCGCGTATGATCGCTCATAAAAATGTCTTCATTCAATTCAAATTTAACGAAGAATGCGACGATTTTGCCAGTCTCAATGTAAGCCCAGAACCGGATGAAAGTTATCGTGTTTATATACTCTGGCGTCCAACTTCGGTACCGCGCATTGCTCCAACTCCACAAAATATTCCCGAAATGAATCGCGAAGGCTTTACGTTGGTTGAATGGGGCGGGCAGGAATTGCCTCCGCTTGGTAAAAACACTGAATTATGATATTTGCTACCGTCTTATTTTCCTTAGTGCTTGGTCTATCAGCGACGAGTGAAGTAGAACTTCGCCCCAACATCCCTTCGTATACCTTTGTTTCCGATTCGTTGAACGTTGAAATCCCCTCGGGTAAAAGTCTGTTCGTATTTGATTTATCGTACAACTTATTATCAAATTCAGAGGTGATTACCTACGCAATTGACGCAGGAGAAAACCTGTACTTCACACCTGATAATTCGAGCTTTCGATTAGAGATAGAGGTCACTCCGGGTGCGCATACCTTTGCGTTTTATTGGAATGAAAGACATCGTGAAATTCACCTGGATTCCTTAACGATCGAGGACCAGCACGAGCAAACCGCTCAATTGAATTTTCAAACGGCTGATGCGTACCAATTAATGAAAAAGCCGGTCATTTATCTTTATCCAGAAGACACGACGGCCGTTGAAGTATCGGTTGTTCCGAAAGGCAATTTTACGTTTACCTACCCTGACATTTCTCGTGGTTGGAATTATACCTGTACTCCCCAAGGAACAATTCACGACGGTGAAAAAACGTATCCTTATTTGTTTTGGGAGGCCGAATTCACCTTCGATCCCAAAGTCCTCGAACCCAATAGCGGTGTCATTCTTTCTGGAAAGAAAATCACCCCGTTTCTGGAAGCACAGCTTACCCAATTTGGAATGACGAGTAGCGAGCGAGCCGACTTCATCACCTATTGGGGTCCTCTCTTGCAAAACAAAACTAATTTGTATATTTACTTCCTCTTTGATGAGAAATGTGATGCACTTGCATCGTTGAAAATCAACCCAGAACCAACGCAAATCTCACGATTTTATGTGATTTGGGCGGAAGTACCTGCGGACTACGCACCTGATTTGGAGCCACAAAAAGTTCCTCAAATGCAGCGCGATGGATTTACGGTACTTGAGTGGGGAGGTGTTGAAATAGACGCTTCGCATTTACTGATCGAGGATTTGTAAGACTATGAAATTAAGATTGTTGACATTATTTTCAATTGTTGTCGCATTGGTTGTTAAAACCTATGCACTCAGTTCTCGTGATGGTGTCATCGATGAAGATGAAGTAGAATTATTGGCGACATGGGAATTAAAAAACCGGGAGGATTCGGTGCATCATGAGAAACATGTGCTACGAATTGCAGAAGTACTTGCCGCATCGGACAAAGTAACGGAAGAATTTACTGGTGCTGGCTCGTTGATCCAATGTGAGACGTACAGAGACTATGCAAAATTGCGCCGTGCCGCCAATGAGGAAGAATTGAATCACTTACTATTACATGATTCCCCTATTATTCGCGTCTATGCCCACAGAGCTTTAATGGAGCGACATCTGCAACCCAACGCCGATTTGGTGGCACAAATAGCGAGTGATTCCACCTCAGTAACCTGGTTGAATGGAGATGTTCTCGTTCATACGACAGTCATGGATTTGGTTTCAGCGAATATGTTCCATATACAAACAAAGGATAGCCTCATTACTTTGGCTACCCTTCGTTAAATTGAAACTTAGAACTTAAAACCTTAGGCTTCTTTTTTATCCCACGTGAAGTAGGATAACAACAACAATCCGATACATAATATTGCTGGTAGGTACTGACCGTCATTCGCAACCAAATGCGCTCCAGCTCCTAAAACCAAATTAAAAAACACTCCCGCATACGCCCACTCGGTTAATGCTTTATCAAATTTACTTAAGAGTACGATCACTGCTGCTAATTTTACTATGGCAAGTGGGTAAACAATCCATTCTGGAAACCCCAGATCTTCAAAAATATGCCCCACTTCTGTATGATTAAAAACATACATGCCTGCAAAAAGCAACAAGACCAACGAAAGAACTCCGGTGGCGCTCCAATGCACTATCTCTCTCCATCGCTTTCCAGAATTCATTTCACTACCCCAGTTTATGTACCATGGTAAGTATATGAAAAAAAATCCTTGAATCGAGAAGATTGTGATTTTTTAAGAGTATTACTTTCCCTTTGGATTTGCGAACATACGCACTTCTTCGCCCGAAATTTCGTTACCTCCGAGAATGATTAATCGCTCAACGATGTTTCGTAACTCGCGTATATTACCCGTCCAATCGATTTTTTGCAATTCTTCTAATGCTTCTGGTGCAAATAACTTTCGCGCAATACCGTGTTCGGCGCATACCATTGTCATAAAATGATCCGCCAGCATTGGGATGTCATCTCTTCGCTCATTTAAAGAAGGGACGTGAATTAAGATGACCGCAAGTCGATGGTACAAATCCTCACGAAAATTTCCTTTATCAATTTCTTCGCGGAGATTCTTATTGGTTGCAGCAACGACCCGAGCATTTACTTTGATATCCTTCTCTCCTCCTACACGTTGAATGACGTTTTCCTGAAGTGCACGCAGTACTTTCGCTTGGGCACTAGCCGACATATCCCCAATTTCATCTAAAAACAGGGTACCTCCCGATGCCAATTCGAATTTTCCTTTCTTTTGTTTAACGGCAGAAGTAAAGGCGCCTTTTTCGTGACCGAACAATTCACTTTCGATCAATTCTGATGGTATCGCCGCACAATTGACTTCAATAAAAGGGGCTCCTTTCCGATCGCTTAAATCGTGTAATGAACGAGCAACCAATTCCTTTCCAGTACCATTTTCTCCAGTAATCAAAACACGTGCATCTGAAGGGGCTACTTTTTCGATCATATCACGAATTTGGTTGACGCCTTCGGTTTCTCCAATAATGGAGGATCCTTTGAATTTACGAACGGTTTTCTTGAGGACTTTTTGCTCCTCGACCAATACACTTCGGTCTTTTGCGTTGCGTATGGTTACTAAAATTCTGTTGAGATCTAATGGCTTTTCGATGAAGTCAAACGCTCCCTTTTTGATTGCATGGACGGCAGTATCGATATTTCCGTGTCCACTAATCATAATGACTGGAGCTTCTACTTTTGCCGTGAGTAAGCCGTCCAGAACTTCCATTCCGTCCATTTCTGGCATTTTAATGTCGCAAAAAATCACGTCGTAATGATCGGAAGTAGCCATTTTCAGACCTTCTTTCCCATTTTCAGCTTCGTCAACTTCAAATTCTTCAAACTCTAAAATTTCACGAAGTGCTCTACGAATTGCGCGTTCATCATCAACAACCAGAATCTTACCCATTTTGAAAATTTTTGAGTAAATATAAGGAGAATCCCTTGCATTTTGGGTCGATTCCCTACGGATTTCTTTACCGCAGAAACGCTCCTTCTTTCAATGAATACGGAGAAATTAGTACCTCTTTCGCATCGACCTTGTTCAAGACCCATTGGATCGAATAGGCGGCAATTGGCAGCATTTTTTTACGTAGGGGTACAATCCAAGGATGTTGCATTCGAGCTTCCAAAGTGGAATTCAGTGCCCAATCAATCAAATGCCTCAAGTCTCCGATTGGAAGGGGAACCATTTGGCTTTTCGTGCGATCTTCTTTTGGGAAAGGCATGGTGTACATCATCTCGTAGAACGTTTCAAAACTCCCCGAAGCACCGATTAATACGTCGCTCTGTAGATTCTCAAAATAAGCTTTTGTTTCTGCTTCAAAAAAGCGATCCATTTCCTGCTGGATCTTTTCAGTAAAAACCGCTGGATTCCCGAGCATTTGGTACACGCGAGAAACACCAATTTCAAAGCTTTCCGAAGACAGCACTCCCGATTGATTCGCGTGGATAAATTCGGTACTCCCCCCACCTATATCCATAATTACCCCTGGAGTATTGAAGGGATGCAAAATCGATACACCTTCATAGATAAACTGAGCTTCTTCTTTCCCTGAAATAATTCGAATGTCCAGTCCAAAATGAGCCTTCGCATTGGCCACTAATTCTCCCGCATTTTTTGAAGCCCGCATCGCCGAAGTTCCAATCCCCAAGATGGATTCGACGTGATAAGAAGCGCAAATTTCTGCGTACCTCCCCAAAGTTTCCATGGCGCGTTCCATTGCATCAGGAGCGATAACTCCCTCATTAATGCCACCCATCCCTAGCAACACCGGTTCTTTGCAAGCAAACTCTACTTTCAAACCACTGGAATCAATTGTACCTATCAATAAATTGAAGGTATTCGTTCCTAAATCGATGATGGCTTTTTTCATATTACGCTTTTCGCAACCATTTGATAAGATGACCGAAACGAAGTCGATGTCCAAATTGCAGAATGCCATTTTTATAGATCCGTGCAGCTACCAAAAGCATTAAAATCGCACTCACAAAGAGAATGAACATACTGAAATAAATTTGATAATCTTGTCCCGGTGGATAGCCCTGGGTCAATTTCACCATCACCACAACGGGAGATGTAAACGGTAAATAGTGCATCCATTGGGCCAACGTGGTTTCTGGATAATTCATCACATAATAGCCCGAATAGACAGCCAACAGTAGGATAAAAACCAGCGGCAATACAAATTGTTGCCCATCGCTTTCTGTTCCCATTGAAGCTCCAAGTGATGCAAAAAAGGACGCGTAAAACAGATATCCTCCAATAAAAAACACGACAAAAAAGCTGAGCATAACGCTGAATTTCACCTGAGTATACACCAATGAAACAAATTGATTGTATTCAATCGCGGCAAATTGCTGTTGCGCGTAGGATTCGTCTCCTGCAATCGCTAATTCTTCGAAATTCAAATTTTTAGGATCGAGCATATCAAGGAACAAGGTCTCCCGCATAAAATACAATCCAGCACCGATAATCACCGTCCAGATGAGAAATTGCAGCATCGCGCTCATTCCCACACCTACAATTTTACCCGTCATTAATTGGTTGGGAGAACACGTTCCCATTAAAACTTCGACAATGCGATTGCTTTTCTCTCGTGCAACACTTCTCAGAATGGTCATACCGAACAATCCAATGAACAGGACGATGATTAATCCGTAGAAAAAGCCAACCCATCCGCTGAGATTATTTGCTTCATCTGTAGGATCGTATACATTCAGAAAACTCATCGTTAATGGCTGTTTAATCTTGCGGTACTTTTGAATCGAAAAATTGGTGAATTCTCCGACAAGCACTTCTTCAATCCTTCTTTCTATTTGGTATTGCACCTTCGTTTGAATAGGTACGGAAGGTTCATTTCGATAGAAGACGTGACTCACTTTATTGCTCAGTACTTTGGGATTGATTTCGATCATTGCGTCGAATTCTTGAAATCGCTTTCCATCTCTGAAATCTGCATGTTCCAGTGTCCCGCCATAAAATGAATACGTAATTGTATTCGTCTTTCCTGGCAAAATGCGCTCATCCAACAAATTATTCACATCAGTAATCAGCACGTTCCAACGCTGTTTTCCCTCATCACCGAAGGCGAAAAGAATGTACACGAACGTCAAGATCACTAATGGTCCGAGAATGGACATCACGATAAAGGAACGTGATCCTACGCGCGCCCGAAATTCTCTCATCGCTAAAAGCAGACTATTCTTCATAAGTGTCAACAGGTTGTACCAGGTTAATAAATACATCTTGCATGGTTGGTAATACTTCCCATGCTGCTTCTATCTGCACTTGTCCAATCAATACTTTTAGTAAATCCTCGAAAGAACTGTCGTTCCGCATGGCGACTTTGACCGTAAAACGATCGTCGCCGTGTATGGTTTTATCAATCACTTCAAACCCAGTCCACAGTGCATTGACGAAGGCAATCATGTTTCCACGGAAACGTACGGCATAATGTCCTAATTTCTGATCGCTTTGCAGCTCACTTATCGACCCTTCCGCAATCTTTTTAGCGTTATTAATCAACACTGCTCGATCACAAATTTCTTCAACACTTCGCATGTTGTGCGTGGAGATAATGATCGTTTTTCCATCGGCTTTCATGGCGATCAATTCGTTCTTTATCAACTCCACATTGACAGGATCAAATCCACTGAAAGGTTCGTCGAGAATCAACAAATCTGGTTCGTGAAGTACCGCACAAATAAACTGTACTTTTTGCGCCATTCCTTTTGAGAGTTGCTCGATTTTCTTTTTTCGCCAATCGTTTATTTTAAAGGCATCGAACCAAAAATCCATTTTAGCTTGTACATCCTTTTTCTCAAGTCCGCGCAACTTGCCTAAAAACATTGCATGACCTTCCACAGTCATATCTTTGAATAATCCGCGTTCTTCGGGCAGGTAACCGACACGATGTAGCTCCTTCGTTGTCATTAATTTCCCATCAAAGCGAATGGTCCCTTCGTCTTGCTCGATAATGCGATTAATAATACGAATCAAGGTTGTCTTCCCTGCTCCATTCGGACCTAAAAGTCCAAAAATCTCTCCTTTTCGGACCGAAAAAGATACGTCCGCAAGAGCTTCGTTTCTAAAAAAAGATTTCCGGATATTCCGTACTTCCAACATGGCTGGGTTCATATCGTGAAGATAATAAAAGTCGGTTTATATAACCCGTATTTTCAAAAATGGCACGAAATGAAATTTGGGAGATTGATTGTTGGGGTGTGAAGGGGCAGGGAAATGAGCGCGAAAAGTAATTCCTAAATTTCAGATCACGATAGCAATAACAATCGACTTGTAGGGTAACCGAAGAAAAAAGTAATATTCTTGTTAGCAATATTGCTAAGTGGAAAAATTGAAAAATTGCACTCTTTCGAAATCTACAATTGTGCATTTTGAGATATTCCCCCAGTCTTTACTTACTCCCCTGGTTTCAAAGTGCCTCCATCTGACGTTTTCGATTTCGCAACTTCACTAGATACGCATTGGCTTCCTTGTTCCCACATTCAAATGCCGCTCGCTCCGCGTAAAGAATGGCCAAATCTATTTCGCCTTGTGCTTCCTTGACAAGTGCCAGGTTAAACAGCACACGACCGCGTTTTCCTTCTTTCTTGTAATCTTCATCTATCAACAATTGACGCTCTGCTATGTCCCAATTTCCTTCTCGAAGCATGTTCTTCGCACGTTTAACTGCGGGTGTCCCACGCGTGTAGTACTTTCTCCCGACCCAAACCCAATTTGGATAAACCAACTCTCCTGCTCGATATCCCAATTGAAAACCAAGTGCTCGGTAATACTCACGTTTGCGTTGTACATCATTCAATATATCCACGATACTCGTTGAACCTGAAATAGGAATATCGTATGTCTTATTTACCGAGTAACGTTGATGATTTTCACCAGTGGAAACTACATGGACATTGATAAATAAAGTTCCTGAAAGTCGGTTGCTTGTTTGACCTGCTGCGTTTGCTAATACCGTTCCTCCAACTGGAGAAATAGTTCGTAATTCCGTCAATTCAATGAAGCCATCGATGCCTCTGGCAGTTGCAATTGAGTCCAATAAACTCCAATTCATTTTGCCGTCAACAATATACGTGGAGTCCATTTCAATAATTTCACCGCGCATATTTTGTGAATCACTTAACGCCCGCAAGACCCCGTCAATGGCACGTTCCGCAGCAGTTACATTACCGTTCAATTGTTCGGCTCCCAACATTGAGGCAATTACTTTTTCAGGGCTGTTTTCTTCATTTACATTGTTAATCACCCCAATCACTTTCACATCATCTGGTAAGCGAATAACGGCTGGTTCCTTTACGCTAATTCTATAGGAATGCTTGCAACTAAAAAGCAATGAAGTCAATAGTAGTGTTGCCAAGATTAGTGATCGATTCATAAGTACAGTCATTGGTTATGGAACGAAAATAACAAAAGTTATGCCATGCACTTAAATACAGTCACTATCCAGTTCGGCTCCCTTCATTATCCATGAACAAAATTGTAATACTGACAAAAACGTTCATTGAAGAATAATTTCCCCTTTTTAGCAGCAACCACCACCATCATAGAAAAATGTCGACTCTGAGATGTAGATGTCGTCTCTTTTCAAAGCGGCCAAAGCGCCTGCCGTTTTATCACAAATTGCCAAAGGTTGATTCGGTAGTAAAGTATGTCCTTTGTGATCGTCGAAATATTCTTCGTCTCCGTAATAAATAGCCGATTTCCCTGTAAAAATACACGGTCCATCCGTTGGCATTGGGTCTTTGATAGCGCAGACCTCAACACTTTCGAGGAAGATCAATTCTTTTGTATCGTAATGTTTTGGATCTAATACGCGGTAAGGTCGTTTTGCTCGCACTTCAATTGTTCCAAATCCAGCATCTGTTAACATTTTAATGTATTCGTTCAATGGAAGCGAACCACTCAAACAAAGCGCTCTTAGGCGTTCATCATTACGCAAAGAATCGGGCATTGGATCTTCTGTAACTGGATCTGATAAAACGAGACGACCGTTGGGTTTCAAAACACGGTACATTTCCGCAATCGCTTTCTTTAAATCTTCCTGATCGAAAATATTAAACAAGCAATTTTGAGCCGCAACATCGATGGAATTATCCGCTACAGGTAAGTTCAACGCATCTCCCTTACGGACATCTACAAATTCGGATTTGAACCACGGATTCAACGTTTCCGCTTGCTTTAAATTCTCTTTACATGCCGTGATCATTTCATCGAC